>NZ_JBFAZW010000042.1:0-81791 GCF_040682015.1 Dactylosporangium sp. NPDC051485 | reverse complement strand
GGGCCACCGGCATGCCCCACCCGCCCAACACCACAACAACACATCGGCTATCAGCGATATTTGGCTCACGCCTCCGCTACCCGCGGATCCGGGTCAGACGCGCGAGCGAAAGATCAGCGAGTTCGTCGCGATGCTGGCCCGGCACGAGACTGTCTACCCGCAGAAGGCCAAACCTGCGAACCCGCCGTAGTCGATGCTGTCATGATCGACAGCACTGATCTGTAGCCGCTGCCCGGTGCGCTGGCCCACTCATGTCCGCCGGCAGCATGCATGGCGGCGGGTCGTGATTGCTCCGTGGCCGCTCGGATGTTCGCTACCACGTGCGGACGGCGAGTTGATCGTCCACTTCGGACTTTTAATCCGTAGGTTCAGGGTTCGAGTCCCTGGCGATCGGCAGCGAGCCGTACCGGCGGGGCTTCTACACCGGCGTCAACAGTGCGAGCGGTTCGACTGCGCGACCCTGCACGATGCCGAGCTGCCCGACGGCGCCTACCCGAGCTGACAGACGCAGGAGGACTTCGTAGGCCCCAGGTGCGAGCAAGCGCTGCCTGGGCTGTCCACGCAGGCGCTGGGCAGCCGTGGCGACGTGTACCCGAAATGCGTCGCGTGTTGTGGTGCGTGTGCGGATACTGCGTCGGTGACCGGTTCCGCATCGCCTCAGCTGCTTCGACCTCGTGCGCTGAGGCCCGGCGATCTCGTCATTATCGCTTCGCTGTCCGGGCCGCTGCCTGCGGCTTACGAGCGCAACGTTGAGCAGGCGGTCGTCGTGCTCGAGCGGATGGGGTTCCGCGTGCGTCGGGCACCACTGCTGGAAGTAGGGCGGCGCCGGTGGTGGAGCGCGGCGACGACGGCGGAGATCGCCGCGGAGCTCAACGGTCTTCTTCGTGATCCTGAGGTTCGTGCGATCGTCGCGAGTGACGGCGGCCAGACGGCGTTCGGCTATCTCGACTTGATCGACATCGAGGCAATCAGGGCCGACCCGAAGCCGATCCTTGGCTATAGCGACATCTCCTTGCTGCATCTGGTGCTCTATGCCCGCGCGGGCCTGGTCGGGTTCCATGCCGACATGGCCGTTCCCGGCTTCGGCGGCCACTGGCAGACGGCGCCAGCGACGCGCCAAGCGGAACTCGAGGAGCTTTACGCGAGGTTGCTGACCGATACCGAAGCGATTGGTCCATTACCTGCGAGTTCGTCGTGGGAGTGCTGGCGCGCTGGCCGTGTCGAAGGCCGGCTGATCGGTGGGGTGATCAATCGCATCGCGCTGGTGCAGGCGACGCGTTTCGCGGTGCCGCTCGAGTGGTTCGACGGTGCCGTGTTGTTCTGGGAGGAGATGGGCGGCCTGGCATCGCATGTGTGGAGTTATCTGCAGGTGATGCGGCACTGCGGCATCCTCGATCGGATTTCCGGCATGGTCGTGGGCGTTCCGCGCGAGATCGCCGGACTCGACTCGCCCGAGGCGTCCCCGACGCTGTCCGAGATCGTCCTCGACGTACTCGGCGACCGTGACATCCCGGTGCTAGGCAACGTCGAGTTCGGACATGCCGGCCCGAATCTGCCGATGCCGATCGGCATCCGTGTCGGTCTCGATACGCAGCAGCGGACATTGTCGTTGCTCGAACCGGCGGTGTGCGGCCCGAACGCGGTGACGGAGCCGGCCAGCTGAGCGCCGCGGATCAAGGCCGTTTGCGGCTCTCGCGGACCTGCCAGCTGCTACATGAGCCAGCCGACCAGCACGCCGGACCGGCTTGACAGCATCACTTCGCGTCGAATATATCTTCGTCTCGTGAGTATCAATCTCCGGGAACCGTCGTTCCTGATCCTGACCGCGCTGGCCAGAGAGCCCTTGCACGGCTACGGCCTGATCGCCGAGGTGAGCGAGCTTTCGCATGGCAGGGTGGCGCTCCGACCCGGCACCCTCTACGGCGCGCTCGACCGGCTGACCGACGACGAGCTTGTCTCGGCCGACCGCGAGGAGATCATCGACGGTCGCCTGCGCCGCTACTACCGGCTCACGGAACAGGGCGAGGCGGTGCTGCGCGCCGAGACCGAACGGATGCGGGCCAACGTCGAGGCAGCCAGCGCTCGGCTCAAGGCCCGCGCCTCGCTCCGCACGCCCGCGACGGTGAGCCTGGCCGGCGGTGTCGCATGACCCGCCCCCTGGAGCGCCGCTACCGTGCCCTGCTGCGTCTCTACCCCGCCGCCTACCGGGCCGAGCGCGCCGACGAGATGGTCGCGACCTACCTCGAACTGGTCTCCGGCAACGCCCGGTGGCCGAGCCCTGCCGACGTGACGGACCTGATCCGCGGTGCCGTACGCCAACACCTGCGTGCCAACGGCGCGCATGGCCTCCTCAAGGCGCTTCCCTCGGCGGCCGCGCTCGCCCTCACCACCGCGACCGTCATCAGCACAATGTGGCTCCTGGGCGTCGACACGCTCCCGCGCGCGCTTGCCCTGCGGGACGGCTCGTTCCTGACGATCGGCGCCCTCGGTGCCGTGACGTTCGGCGGCTGGCTCGTGGCAGGCATCGCCGCGAGCATCATGCCCGGCCGGTGGGGTCGGTGGGCGGTCGCCGCGGCGCTGGTCCTCACGGTGACGGTGATGCCGGTCGCCGCGCTGACGTCGTTGCAGCGGCCGGCGATGCAGATGCTAGTGCCGCAGCTGATGCTCGGGCTGCTGGCCCTGGCGCTGCCCGCCGGACGGCAGGTCTGGCCGGTCCTCGGCGTCCCGATCGGTGCGCTGATCGTGGGCGCGTGGTCTGCCCTGGACGGCTGGTACCCGGTGTGCAGCTGCCGGACGCAGCCCAGCGCCGCCGTGCTGCTCCTGCTCGCCGGAGCCGTCGTCGCGGTCGTGTTCGTCCGCAGGCGCGACGAGCGAGGGGCATACCCGCTCCTGTTGGTCCTGGCGCCGGCCGGGCTCTTCGTGGTCCGGGACGTCGCGACCGGCCTGCTGCCGCACGCCGCGACGCCGACCTGGTCGATGCTCGCCACCACGGCGGCGATCGTCACCGTGGTCGCGCTCGCTCCGGTGCTGATCGCCGTCACAATGCGCGGTCGCCGCCTACGCCACCCCGGTGACGCTGCGGACGCATCGAGCTCGTCATTCGGACCTACTCGATAGGGACCAGGCTGAGCAGTGTGCATGCCCCGGGCCCGTCGCCGCTTCAGCGCCGGGCCCGACACAACCCAGGCCTGGTACCGGGTTGGGGGTGGCCGCGTGGACGTCGAAGTCGCGTCGGCCGTACTGACGGCGACGGACCATTGCACAGTGTAATAAGACCGAGAACGTGGTCTCGATCCCGCTGGTGTCTTGCGAGTCGAACAGGAGCCGAAGCGCTTGACGAACAACGCATCGAATGACGAGCAGGAATTGACCGGCGGCGGGATCAACCGAGTCGTCCGCGTCGGCGACACTGTCCGTCGTCCGTCGCAGCCGTGGAGCGCACGGATGCATCAGCTCTTCGGTCATCTGGAGAAGGTCGGGTTCACCGGCGCTCCCCGGTCCTTCGGCAATGACGAACTGGGGCGTGATGTATTCGGATACCTCGACGGCGAAGTTGGCCACTATCCCTGGACGCCGGCGGTGGCCAGTGATGCGGCGCTCGCCAATGCCGGTCGCCTGTTACGTGATTTCCACGCGGCCACCGCGGATGTCGCCGGCCGATGGCTGGACGGCTGGCAGTCGCCCGCCCACGAACCGGTCGAGGTCATCTGTCACAACGACCTCGCGCCCTACAACCTCGTCTACCAGGGCGAGGAGATCGTCGGGATCATCGACTTCGACACGGCGGGGCCCGGACCCCGCGCACGGGACCTGGCTCTCGCGTTGTACCGGTTCGCGCCACTGAGCCGGCCGGGGGACGGCGAAACCGTTGCAGTCGTGACCCGTCGCCAGGCGACGCGGTCGCGAATCTTCCTGGACGCGTACGGCGCCGACTCGGCACTGCGGGTCGCCGCCATCGATCAGGTCGAACCGCGGCTGACCGAACACACTGACCTGATGCAGTCCGCCGCTGCGGCCGGCGACGAGAACTTCGCCCGGCATATCGCGGAAGGGCACCTCGATCACTATCTGAAGGACATCGCGTATCTGCGCGATCAGCACGAGATCTACCGGGTGGCGCTCGCCGAGTAGGCCAACGGCTTCTGTCAACGGACAGGCGGCGGTTTACTGTAACGCGATGCCGGATAGTGAAGATCGAGTGGCGCAGTTGGAGGCGCAGGTCGCCGAGTTGGAGCGGCGGCTTGCGCGGTTCACGGCCAATGCTGGGGCGCCGCGGTTCACGCCCGGGTTCAACCAGGTGTACCGCGCGGACGGCTACGGGTACGTGAGCGCGTACTACGTCGGCGGGGCGACCAGCCGCGTGCGCCTGTTCGTCGGGCCGCAGCACCCGCCCGCGCAGTGTGTCGGCGAGGCCAACTCCGGCGGGCGCGTCGACAGCCACATCGGCGCCGTCGTGCGGCCCGGCGAGTACTGGGTGCTGGAGTGCACCAAGCCCGACGGCGAGGGTTATCGGGCCGTGTTCACGCCGCTGTTCTGAGCCAGCAGGGGCCGCGACGCGGCGTGAACACGTACCCGCAAGGTTCGAGCAGGATCAGCAGGACAGGGAGCCGGGGCCAGCGCCGACGCCGAGGATGCCCACGAAGCGCTGGTAGGCGGCGACGCGACTCTGGATCTGGGCCGGGTTGCGGCCGTTGCACTCCAGGCTGCCGTTGATGCTCCGGATGGTCTCGCCGAAGCCGGCCCCGTTCACCATCGCGTTGTGCGGGGTCATGGTGCCCGGGCCGCTCTGGGTGTTCCAGTACCACAGGGCCGTCTTCCAGGCCACGGCCGCGTCGGTCTGAACCAGGTTCGGGTTGCGCAGCAGGTCGATGCCCAGGGCGTCGCCGGCCGCCTTGTAGTTGAAGTTCCAGCTCAGCTGGATCGGGCCGCGGCCGTAGTAGGCGGCCCGGCCGGCGGGGCAGCCGTAGGACTGGCCGGCGTCACAGTAGTTGGGGTAGTTGGCCGTGTTCTGCTCGACGATGTAGACCAGGCCGCCGGTTTCGTGGTTGACGTTGGCCAGGAAGGCCGCGGCCTCCTGCTTGCGGGCCGCGTCGGAGCCGGTGCGGGCGAAGGCGGGGTAGGCCGACAGCGCGGCGACCAGGCCCGAGTACGTGTAGAACGAGTTCCGGCTCGGGAACATCTGGTTGAACTGCGCCTCGCTGACCACGAAGGCGCCGCCCGACGAGGTGGGAGGGGGAGCGGTCGTGGGAGTCGTGGGAGAGGAGCCGCAGGAGTACGGGTCCCAGTACCAGGTGCTGACCACGGGGCTGTAGCCCGGGTTGTCGTGCTCGGCGATGTAGAACTTGCCGTCCGTGAACTTCACGATGTCGCCGGTCACGTAGTTGTGGCCCTGGACCCAGGCGGGGAAGCTGCACGCGCCGGCCGTGCCGGTCTGGACCGGCGGGTTGGTCGGGGTGCTGCCGCCGCAGGTGCCCTGGTCCTGCCACACGCCGGTGGTGCCGGGCGGGGCCTCGTTCTGGGTCCACCACTTCGCCAGGTAGTTGTGGCCGTTGCGGGACGCGGTCATGCCGCCCGTGTAGACGGCTGTGGCCTGCCACGCGGGGGCGCAGGCGGCGGCGGAGGCGGGCATCATGTTGAAGAACGCGACCACTCCGCTCACCACCGCCATCGCGGCGAGCATGGCCAGCGCGCGGACTCTCGACACCCTCGATCAACTCCTTCGGCTCCGGGCCTGACCTGCCCATCCGACCAGCCGGAGGAACGCCGAAGAGTGAACATCATCATTTCATGAACAACATTTACGGTACCGTTGAGACAGCACCACAACGCCGCGGTCAGAGACGGCGACGTCACTCACCGCGACCAATCCCGAGGCATTGACGTGATCTGCATCACTGCAAGGCCCCGAAGCTGATCTACGCACAAACGGTGCGGTGCGCGAATTCCGCCCCGTCGGTACAGTGACCCACGGTCACGTCCACGGGCGTGACTGCCGCCCAATCGCCGTCCGTGGCGAGCCGGGGACCCACCGTTGCGTTGGGGTGAATCCGCCCTCCTGGAAGCCCTTCCGGGAGCGGTGGTAGGGGTCGTTCCGTCCCGAACCCGTCAGCTAACCCGGTCGGCGGCCGACGGAAGGAACAACGAACCAGATGTCATCGCGACATCACTTCCGGCGCGGACTCGTCGCGCTGCTGGCCGTGATCGCGTTCGGCGGGATCGGCAGCCTCCCCGCCGCGGCCGAGCCGGGCGATCCCGGCAACGAGGGCGCGGACGTCAATCCGACCCTCGGCTCCGTCCTGGAGTCGACGACCCGGGCCTGGACCGACGCCAAGGCCAGGTTCGACGCCTCGGTCAAGCACCAGGGCGAGCTGACCGTGCAGCTACAGGCGACCGAGGCGCAGCTGGCGAGCTTGCAGGACCAGGTGTCGGCGATCGCCATCGCGGCCTACCAGACCGGGCCGCTGACCACGTTCGCCGCGCTGATGGACGCGGACAGCCCCGACAGCTTCGCCGAGCGGGCCGGCACCATCAACGAGCTGGCCCACCACAACGACAACCTGCTGCGCCAGCTGCGGAAGCTGCGGGAGGCCCAGGCCTCGCAGAAGAAGGCGCTCGACGACGAGGTTGCCTCGCAGCAGCAGCAGGTCGCCACCATGGAGCAGCAGAAGAAGGAGGCGGAGAAGGCGCTCGCGCTGGCCGGTGGGCCGAGCAAGGGCTTCGTCTCGGCCAACCTGCCGCTCGCCGACCCCGTGAAGCGCAACTCCGACGGCTCGCTGCCGAAGGAGTCGTGCAGCGTCAAGGACCCCACCACCTCCGGCTGCATCACCCCGCGCATGATCCACGCCATGCAGGAGGCGCAGAAGGACGGCTTCAAGCGGTTCGTGGCGTGCTTCCGCCCGAGCGGCCCGTACGAGCACCCCAAGGGCCGGGCGTGCGACTTCTCGGTCCAGACGAAATCCGGCTTCGGCGGCGTGGCCACCGGCGACGACTTCGTCTACGGCTCCAACCTCGCCGCCTACTTCGTGAAGAACGCCGATCGGCTCGGCGTCATGTACGTCATCTGGTTCAAACAGATCTGGACACCGGCGGCCGGCTGGCACCATTACAGCGGCGTGGCCGGCGACCCGTCGAGCGATCACACGAACCACGTGCATCTCTCCATCCTGTAAAGCCATCCTGGAGCCCCGCGAATCCTCACGTTCGTGCCGGGCCGGTCGATAGGGAGACCGTCGACCGGCCCGCCGTGCGAGGGGATCCGCAGTGAAGTACCGTCTCGTGACCCGCAGCGACTTCGACGGCCTGGTCTGCGCGGTCCTCCTGCGCCAGCTCGACCTGATCGGCGACATCACCTTCGTGCACCCGAAGGACGTCCAGGACGGCTCGGTCGACGTCGGCCCCACGGACATCCTCACCAACCTGCCGTACGCCGCGGGCGCCCACATGGTGTTCGACCACCACCACTCGGAGGCCCTGCGCACCGGCGGCCAGGCGACCAACCACGTCATCGACGCGCAGGCCCCGTCGGCGGCCCGCGTGATCTATGACCACTACGGCGGGGCCGAGCGCTTCCCCAACATCTCCGACGAGCTGATGGAGGCCGTCGACCGGGCCGACTCCGCGCAGTACGACATCAGCGAGATCCTGCAGCCGATCGGCTGGACCTTGCTGAACTTCCTCATGGACAGCCGCACCGGGCTGGGCCGCTTCCGCCAGTTCCGCATCTCCAACTACCAGCTGATGATGCAGCTCATCGACGCCTGCATCGACCACCAGGACGTCGAGGAGATCCTCGGCCTGCCCGACGTGGCCGAGCGGGCCGAGCTCTTCCGCGAGCAGCAGGACCTGTTCGTCGAGCAGCTGCGCCGGGACTCCCGGATGCACGGCGACGTGGTCGTGGTCGACCTGCGCGACGAGGACGTCATCTTCGCCGGCAACCGGTTCATGGTCTACGCGCTGTTCCCCGAGGCCCGGGTCTCGATCCACGTCATCTGGGGCAAGCAGAGGCTCAACACCGTGTTCGCCGTGGGCAAGTCGATCCTGGACCGCAGCTCGCCGACCGACATCGGGGCGGTCATGCTGCGCTACGGCGGCGGCGGCCACCTCGCCGCGGGCACCTGCCAGGTCCCGCACGAGGACTCGGAGCGGGTGCTGGGCGAGCTGATCGACAAGGTGGGCGCCCCGGTGAGCTCGGCCGCCGGTCGCGCCTGAGCGGGACCCTCAGAGGATCTCGGTGTCCCGCAGCAGCCGCCACAGGCCGGCGCCGTCGGGAGCGCCCAGCCAGCGCCGGTCGTTGGACGGGAAGCGCTTGGAGCTGCCGGCCACCCCCGGGAACGCGCCGGCCAGCACCGCCTGGGTCGGCGAGAGGTGCCGGATGGCCACGGCGGCGATGCTGTCCGGGTGCTCGGCGGCGAACTCGGCGTAGATCTCCGGGTCGTGCTGCCCGTCGTCGCCGACCAGCAGCCACCGGATGTCCGGGAACTCCTCCGCCAGCCGGGCCAGCGACGCCCGCTTGTGCGCGTGCCCGCTGCGGAAGAACCGGTCCGGCTGCGGCCCCCAGTCGGTCAGCAGCAGCGGCCCCGCCGGATACAGGTGCCGGGACAGGAACCGCGTCAGCGTCGCCCCCACGTTCCAGGCGCCGGTGGACAGGTAGAAGACCGGGGCGCCCGGGTTGGCGTTGACCAGCCGCTCGTACAGCACCGCCATCCCCGGCACGGAGGCCCGCGCGTGCTCGTCGAGCACGAACGTGTTCCAAGCGGCGAGCAGGGGCCGCGGCAGCGTGGTCACCATGACGGTGTCGTCGACGTCGGAGACGATGCCGAAGCGGGTGGTGGCCGGGTCGATGATCCGGATGGGCGCCTCGACCGGGGCGCTGTCCTCGCTCTGCAGTGTGACGGTGGCCCAGCCCGGGGCCAGGTCGGCCTCGACCACGACGTCGACGAAGCCACCGCGGTCGCAGCGCACCTCGCGGACGCGCCCGCCGGCCTCGATGCGGACCAGGGCGTTGCTCACCGACACCGCCGTGAAGGAGCGCCAGCCGCGCAGCTTCTTGAGCCGCTTCGGGGGCCTCGGGTCGATGCGGGCGAGCAGCACGCGGCCGAGCACTCGGACCCAGCCGGGGCGCCCGTCCGTGGCGGCGGCGCCGTAGCCGGTGTAGGCGGTGACCGCGACCTTCCAGCCACGCCGGCGCAGCCGCCGCTCGAGGACGCCGTGGATGGCGTCCTCGATGCGCGCCGCCCGGTGCAGCGGCACAGGCGCGCTGGTGGGCGCACTGGGGACCAAGGACACGGCCCAACCCTGTCACAGGCGGACGGAGACCGCACCCCGCTAACCTTCAACGCTGTGTGACGAGTACGCGACGCTGGCATGAAACCGTGAGCCCGAACCGGAAGAATTCTCCTAGCGTGAGTGCCATCAGGAACACGCCTGTATGAGCGCACGGGAGGTGCGAGATGGCTACCACATTCGAGGCCGTTCGGGCCGAGGCGCTGTTCGCCTCCGACCTGCAGTCGTCCCAGGCCCCGGCGGGCGGGCAGATCCGCGACGCGGTCGCGGCGACCCTGCGCCGCATCGGCATCCAGGGCTGCGCGGCGCGGGTCGCGGGCGAGTTCGGGGACCACCCGGAGACCGCCGTCGCCCGCATGGCGTGGGCGCTGGCCCTGGTCCGGGCCACATACCCGGCCGGCGGCCCCAGAATCCACCGGGCACTTCGCCGGCTGGCCGCTTGAGCACCAGGCCCGATGGAATCACCGGGTCCGATGGACATGAGCACGACGTGAGAGATTTTCACTGATTGCCCCGATCGTGCAACTTGTCCGCTCCACACTGGGTGCACTCGGACAACCCAGGAGGACAGCGTGGAGCAGCACAAACTCACGATCGACATGAGCGACGCCACGATCGAACAGCTGCGCGACCACCACTTCGCGCTCTTCGGCATGCACGCGATCGCCACCTCGGCGAGCGGCGCCCCGACGATCTGGCTCTCCGTGCACTACCTCGAGCGGCACCTCGAGGTGGCGTGGAGCGAGACGTACTCCATGTTCACCACCCGCCACGCCACGCAGGTGCCGAGCACGAAGGTCGTCGCCACCCACAACTACCCGGCGCCCCTCGGCAGCGTGCTGACGGTCGCGGGCAACGACGGGGCCGGCATCGTGACCCCGGGCGGGCCGGCGGGACACATGGAGATCGACAACGCCGGCCGGGTCGAGCTCGGCGCCGGGCTGTGCGCGCACGACACGCACGGGATGTACCAACCGGTGGGCATCTTCGACCTGGTCGACGTGGACCTCTTCCAGCCCGTCCCCAAGGTCGCGTTCTTCTTCTCGCCGATCCCGCACATGGCCGGCGAGATCGCCACCCGCTCGCTCGGCCCCGGGGTGCTGCTGGACTACCAAATGGCCCGCAACCGCTCGCTGGAGATCGAGTACGACCTGCACAACGGCTGGAGCACGCAGAACCGACCGTTCGCGCGCCCGATCGCGGCCAACGAGCCGCTCAACCCGCTGCTGCTGATCCGCTCCTCCGCCCTGCAGGCCCTGGCGATGCAGCGGCAGCGCACGACTAGCCGTTGAGGATCGACGACACCGAGTGCGCCTCGGTGATATCGGGTGGCTCCCAGCGCCCGGCCATGCGGTCGATCACCGCCGCCGGCACCCGCCGCTCGCGGGCCCGGTTGCGCCGATGGACGACCTCCGGCGGTGCCTCCACGCTCACCGCCTCGACCCGTGCGCCGTAGCTCGCGGCCAGCCCGACGCACCGCGAACGCAGCGCGCGGGTCGTGTTCGTCGCGTTCCACACATATGCCACCCCGGCCCGCAGATATTCGCGGGCCCGCGCGTACGCCGCCGCGATCACCGGGCCCTGGTCGCCGGTCGGCCGCACGCCGAGCTCGTCGCGCAGGTCATCCAGGCTGACCACGGGCACGCCGGCCCGGTTGGCCGCGACCCAGTGATCCTTGCCGGCACCCGGCAGCCCGGACAGCACGGTCACCGTGCACCGCGTGTCGTCGAACGCCGCATAATCGGGGTCCCGCCCGGGCGTCCGGAAATACGCGAACCGGGCATGATCGGAGGCGAAGCCGCGAGGCTTGTCGAGACAGCCAATTTCCCGGGTGTACTGCGTAAAGAGCGCGACTTCCTCCACCAGCCGCACATCCGCACGCCGCAGCGCCTCCGCGGTCGCCAGCAGCCCGAGGTCGTCGTTGCGCGCGAGCAGGCTGACCCGGAACGCGAGCCGATCGAGGTCGGGTCGCTCCAGCGCCCCGAACGGCAGCCACGCATATCGCACCAGCGCGGCCACGTGCTCCCGCCAGGCGATCGGCGCCCCGAGCCCCCACAGCGCCTTGCGCGCGGCGTGCTCACCGGCGTCGAGCAGCAGCGCGGCGGCGAACACCGGGGCCCGCTCGGCCTCGGGCCGCGCCCGCCACTCCTCGATCCCGCCCAGCGCCCCCGCCACCGACGGGTCGGCATCCGGCAGCACGGCCCGGACCTGCTCGGGCCGGATCGCCCACGCCGGGAGGGTCATATCCGAACTCGGTTGGCCACGATCGGCCGATCCTGCCAGTGACTGCCCGAGTCGAGGATCGCGGTGTGGAAGCTCGGACGAACCCACTTGTATCTCCCGAGCACCGTGTCGGCGTCCTCGAGCTTCAGGTACAGCCCCTCCATGTCTTCGGACATATCGGTCTCCCGCAGGACGCGGTCAGGGTCGGCGCCCCCGGCGCGCGCGGACTCCTGCAGCGTGTCCTTCCATCCATCGGTACGGCACGTCGAGGGGCCGACCAGCGCGGTGAGCCCCGCCAGGTCGGCGAACGCGCCCACCTTCAGCACGGGCACGGACGCGACGCCGAGGCCGTCGAGCAGCTCCCGGCGGCGCGGGGTGGACAGGAATGCGTCGGATTGGCGGTCGTACACGTCGAATTCGCAGAAGTGGTGGGGCAGCGCGTCGTAGAAGCAGGTGTGCTTGGCGTAGAGCCACTCGCCGTACAGGATAAATCGGTCCTTCAGCACGGACCGCAACACATGGCTCATCCCGGCCGCCCACGCCTTGAACGGCGCGAACTGCTTCTCCCGCGGCCCGCCGGTGAGATAGTGCCCGCGCGACTGCAGCAGGAGCGCCCCGTCGGGATCGAAGCTGATCGCGGCGTTGGCGCCGTCCAGCTTCTCCTCCACGACCAGCTCACGGCCCGCCAGCTCGGCGAACGGCACCTGCGCCAGGTCGTGGTCGCCCGGTTGCAGCCGCGAACCCTGCAAATGGGGCGTCCTGGGGTACTTGCGCAGCATCAGACCGTTGTACCGGAGTCGATTCCCCCGGCGACACGGGTTTTCTCGGGTGAGGGAAAGGGTGTTGCTGCTTCCGCGCGGCGGCGGGGCTCGCAAGCATCGTCATGACATTGTTTGGCCCGAATCACCTGCTCCGAGCGGCCTCTCGCCGCCAGGCAAGTTTGGGAGGGTTGTCTTGACGAACAGAACCGTGAAGGGGCTGGTCCTCTTCACCGCTGCGGCCACGCTCGCGGCCGTCGCGCCGGCCTCGAGCGCCCTGGCCGCGCCCGCCTCGCCGGGCGGTGACTTCGCCGGAGCGGCGTCGATCCCGTGGGGCCAGTGCGCGAGCCCCGGCCTGCAGCGCCGCGGCGCCGAGTGCGGCCTGCTCGACGTGCCGCTGGACTACAGCAAGCCCAACGGCAAGAAGATCCAGATCGCCGTCTCGCGGATCAAGCACAAGGTCGCCGACAAGGACTACCAGGGCGTCATGCTGGTCAACCCGGGCGGCCCCGGCGGCTCCGGCCTGACCCTGTCGGTCCTGGGCGAGTACGTGCCCAACGGCGCCGGCGACGCCTACGACTGGATCGGCTTCGACCCGCGCGGCGTCGGCTCCAGCGTGCCGGCCCTGCACTGCGACGACAGCTACTCCGACGGCCCGAAGCCGGAGTACATCCCGGTCAACTCGCAGCTCGAGAAGACCTGGCTGAACCGGTCCAAGGGCTACGCCCGGGCCTGCGGCAAGGCCGGCGGCGAGCTGCTCAACCACCTGACCACGGTCGACTCGGTCAACGACATGGAGTCGATCCGCAAGTCGCTGGGCGCGAAGCAGATCAACTACTACGGCTTCTCGTACGGCACGTACCTCGGCCAGGTCTACGGCACCCTGCACCCCGACAAGGTCCGCCGCATGGTGCTCGACGGCAACGTCGACGTGCGCGACGTGTGGTACAAGGCCAACCTCAACCAGGACCTGGCCTTCGAGCGCAACGAGAAGATCTGGTTCGGCTGGCTCGCCAAGTACGACAGCGTCTACCACCTCGGCACCACCGCGAAGCAGGTCGAGCAGCGCTTCTACGCCGAGCAGAACAAGCTGCGCACCGCGCCCGCGGGCGGGGTCGTCGGCGCCGACGAGTGGACCGACATCTTCCTCTACGCCGGCTACTACCAGTCGACGTGGCTGGAGCTGGCCGACGAGTTCGCCGGCTGGGCCAACGACCGCAACACCGACCTCATCCTGCAGGCCTACGAGGACTGGGTGGCCCCCGGCGACGACAACGGCTTCGCGGTCTACAACGCGGTGCAGTGCACCGACGTGCAGTGGCCGCAGAGCTGGAACCAGTGGAAGACCGACAACTGGCGGACGTTCCTGCAGGCGCCGTACATGACCTGGAGCAACGTCTGGTTCAACGCGCCGTGCCTCTACTGGCCGGGCAAGGTCCAGAAGCCGACCAAGATCGACGGCTCGAAGGTCAAGAGCGTGCTGTTCGTCGGCACCACCCTCGACGCGGCCACGCCGTTCGAGGGCAGCCTGCAGGCCCGCCGGCTCTTCCCGAACGGCAGCCTGCTGGCCGAGGTCGGGCAGACCACGCACGCGAACTCGCTCAACGGCAACGCCTGCATCGACGACACGATCGCGGACTACCTGGCGACCGGCAAGCTCCCGCAGCGCAAGGCGGGCGACAAGCCCGACAAGAACTGCGACGCCCTGCCGCAGCCGGACCCGACCGCGGCCGCGCTCTCGGCGAAGTCGCTGCGCGTGGACAGCGCCGTGCGCGAGCCGCTCTACCCGGTGCGCCACTGACCGGTACCACTTCCAGTACCGCTGCAAAAAGAAGGGGCGCGGCCGCGTTGGCCGCGCCCCTTCTCCTTCGCTACTGCTGCACGATGAACTCGACCCGCCGGTTCACCGCGTTGGCCGCCTCGTCGATGCCGGGCACCTTGGGCCGGCTGTCGCCGAAGCCCTTGGAGGTCAGCCGGTCGGGCGCGATGCCCAGCGAGACCAGCGTGTCCAGCACCGTCTTGGCCCGCGCCTCGCTCAGCGCCTGGTTGTGCGCGGGGGTGCCGGTGAGGTCGGTATGCCCCTCGATGCTGACCTTGATGTTCGGGTTCGACCTGAGGATCGAGGCCGCGTTCTGGACCACGGCCACGCCCTGCGCGGTCAGCGTGGCGCTGTCGTTCTCGAACTCGACGGTCGGCAGCGCGACCAGCTGGGTCTGCACCTGGGCCGGCGCGGCGGCCTGGCCGACGACGAGCTCGTCGCGCACCGTCGCGCCCTTGGCCGCCGCCTTCGCCGCCGCCTCGGCCTTGTCCTTGACCTCCTGCGACGCCACGGTGCCGGTCAGCGTGATCACGTGGTCGGTCAGGTCGATCACGCCGGCCTTGGTGTCCTTGCCCAGCGCGGCCATGACCGCGCCCAGCCCGGCCAGGTCGGTGTCGTCCGCGGCCCGCTTGGCGTCCACGGTGAGGGCGTCCTGCACGTTCCCGGCGCCGACGGCCTGCTCGGCCGCGCCGGCGAGCGCGGCCCGGTCGGCGTCGGCCGGCACCGTGCCGGTGAGCGTGACCTTGCCCCCGTCGACGAGCAGCTTGACCGAGAGCGGCCTCGGCGGGGCGGGCGGCTGCTCCACCTTCGGCGGGGCCTGCACCTCGACCACGCGCACCCCGTCGACGCCGAGGGTGACGTCGCGCGCCTTGTCCTTCTCGTCGGCCGAGCCGATCTTGACGGTGCCGTCCCGCCCGACGAACCGCACCTCGGCGTCGATACCCGCCTCGGCCAGCGCCACCTTGGTCCGGTCGGTCAGGTTGTCCTCGACGGCGTGCCGGTGCGGCACCTCGAAGGCGACGACCAGCGCGGCCAGCCCGACGACGGCCGCGCCGATCGGGATGAGGGGGTGCCGCGGGCGTACCTCCACGCGGCTACCGCTCGCGGTGACCGTCCGCGCCATCAGGCCCGCCCGGTGTCGCGGCCGGCGACCAGGCGCCGGGTGAGGTCGGCGAAGCCTTCCTCATCCCCGTCGGCGAGGTACCGGGCCTGGCGGGCCCACGTGACGATGCTCGGCGCGAACCGCAGCCCGGCCGCCTCGATGGCCGCCCGGAGCGTGTCGACGTCGGCCGCGGCCAGCTGCGCGTAGGTGCGGATGCCGGAGGCCATCAGCGCGCCGGACATCTTGGGCCCGATGCCCTCGATCCGCCGCAGATTGTCCGCCGGTACGTCCTCCGCCGCCCCGGCCTGCGCCGGCACCACCGCCACGGGCTCCGGCTCGGGCCGCACCTCGGCCTCGGCCTGAGCCTCCGGCTCAACGGCAACCGCCTCCGCCCCGACCGCAACCGCCTCGGCCTCGGCCTCCGGCGCCGGCTCGACAATCGGCTCCGGCTCGACCGCGACGGCCTCGGACTCGGGCTCGGGCTCGGGCTCGGGCTCGGGCTCGGGCTCGACCGCAACAGGCTCGGGCTCGACCGCAACAGGCTCGGGCTCGACAATCGGCTCTGACTCCGGCTGCACCTCGGCCTCGGGCTGAGGTTCCGGCTCAACGGCAACCGGCTCCGGCTCGATGACAACCGGCGCGATCTCCGCAACCGGCTCCGGCTCGACCGCGACGGGCTCCGGCTCGACGATCGGCTCCGGCTCGGTCGCGGATGCCTCGGGCTCGGGCTCGGGCTCGGGCTCGGGCTCGGGCTCGGGCTCGGGCTCGGGCTCGGGCTCGGGCTCGGGCTCGACGATCGGCTCCACGGCAACCGGCGCGGGGGCGTCCTTCGGCTTGGGCTCGCGACCGGCGATCAGCCAGTCGGTGAGCTCCAGGAAGCCGGCCTCGTCCCCGTCGGCCAACAGCCGGGCCTGCTGCGACCACGTGCCGATGCTCGGCGCGAAGCGCAGGCTGGCGTTCTCCAGAGCGGTCTCCACGGCGCCCCGGTCGGCGTCGGCCAACTGCGCGAACGTGGTGATCCCGGCCGCCCGCAGCGCCGCCGCGATCTTCGGCCCGATGCCCTCGATCCGCTCAAGATCGTCGGGTGCCGGCTCGGCCGCGAGGGGCTCCTCCTGGAACGCGGACTCGACGTCCGCGATGAGCTCGGCGTCGACCTCCTCCGACGCGGGCTCCGCCTCGATGACGGCGACCGGCGCCTCCTCGGGCTCCTCGGCCGGCTCGACGTGCACCGGCTCGGCCTCCAGCTCCTCGATCGCCTCGGCCTCGACCACCGGCTCAACCTCGGCCACCGGCTCAGCCCGAGCAACCGACTCAGCCTCAGCGACGGGCGCGACGAGCGGCTCAGCAACAGGCTCGGCCAGCGATTCAGCAACGGCCTCGACGACGGGCGAAACGACAGGCTCAGCCGGCGACTCGGCAACGGGCTCGGCGACGGGCGAAGCGACAGGCTCGGCGACGGGCTCGACGACCGGCGCGGGCGTCGACTTCGCGGTGACCGGGGCGGCGGGCGCCTCGGATCGGGTAGTGGTGGACTGGACAGGGAGCGAGGAGGTGGGCTCGGTGACGCTTTCGGACGACCGGACCCGGCGCAGGCGCAGGCCCCACCACAGGTAGCCGACCAGCAGACCGAGCAGGAACGCGAGCAGAATCAACAGTAGTGACTGGCCGGTGTACCAGACCACGACAGGCCTCCGGGGGGAAGTGACCTACGCGAGGGCAAGCGCGTGAAGATGCGGGCAGCCTTCCACACCTGGTTGCGCGGCAACAGGCCCGGCCGGTGCCGTCCGACCGGCGGTTCGGGCCAATTCGGGGACCCATGGAAGACGTTTGCGCAGATCGGAGGCGGTCGAGGCGCTCCCGGCCGGTGCCGGGCGTCCGATGGGCCGAGAGAAAATCGAAACGGACGGGTGCTGAACCTCACCACAACTGGAGGCGACAGAGCAATGGGAAAGACGACTCGGGTGCTCGCCGTGGCCGCGGTGGCGGCCGCCGCCGGCGGTCTCGCGTGGGCGCTGCGCGACCTTCCGGCCCAGCTGGGGGCGGTGCCGTCCGGGGCGCGGGCGGAGCGGATGCGCCGGTCCCGGCAGTACGCGGAGGGGAAGTTCCGCAACACCGTGCCGGCCGAAGTCCTGCCGCCGCACGCGGTGCGGGACACCTTCGTCGAGCTGCTCACCGGCGAGCAGCGCCGCAAACCGCTCGGGCCGATCCCGGTCACCCGCCCCGACCTGGGCGGCCGGCTGGACCCGGACGGGCTGCACGTGACCTGGCTGGGGCACTCGACCGCGCTGGTGGAGATCGAGGGCGTGCGGGTGCTGTTCGACCCGGTGTGGAGCGAGCGCTGCTCGCCGACGTCGTTCGTGGGGCCGAAGCGGATGCACCCGATGCCGCTGCCGATCGAGGAGCTGCCCCGCATCGACGCCGTCGTCATCTCCCACGACCACTACGACCACCTGGACCTGCCCTCGATCCTGGCCCTGCGCCGCACCCAGCAGGCGCCGTTCCTGGTCCCGCTCGGGGTGGGCGCGCACCTGGAACGCTGGGGCGTGCCGGCCGACCGGCTCATCGAGCTGGACTGGGACGAGTCGGCGACGGTGCGGGGCGTGACGCTCACCGCGACCGCGGCCCGGCACTTCTCCGGCCGCCGCTTCTCCCGCGACGGCACGCTGTGGGCGTCGTGGGTGGTCAAGGGTGAGCGCCGGAGCCTGTTCTACACCGGCGACTCCGGCTACTTCGACGGGTACAAGGAGATCGGCGAGCAGCACGGCCCGTTCGACGCCTCGCTCATCCAGGTCGGGGCCTACAACGACGCGTGGCCGGACATCCACATGAAGCCCGAGGACGGCGCCAGCGCCCACCTCGACGTGCAGGCGCGGGTGCTCATCCCGCTGCACTGGTGCACGTTCAACCTGGCGCTGCACGCGTGGTCGGAGCCGGTCGAGCGGCTGCTGGAGGAGTCGAAGGCGCGCGACATCCAGCTCGTGGTCCCGCGCCCCGGTGACAGGGTTGATATCGACGCGTTTCCGGAAGTTGAACCGTGGTGGCGCCCTATTGCGTGAGTGTTGCCACATCGGCGTTTGAGCAGGTCAGGGTACGTGTGCAGGCACACATGCCAGGACCCGACAAACGACTGGTCGCTGTAACACACCCGGCGTACTGTATCGATACAGAAGGGTTCTGAACCGATGCAGTAGCGAAGGGAGGATGATCCGAACCATGGCGGCCACACTGCAAACCATCGCCGACGAGCTGGGCGTGTCCCGGAGCACCGTCTCCAACGCCTACAGCCGTCCGGATCAGCTCTCCCCCGACCTGCGCGCCCGAATCTTCGAGGCGGCCGAGCGGCTGGGCTACTCGGGTCCCAACCCGACAGCCCGGTCGCTGCGCCGGGGCAAGGTCAACGCGATCGGCGTGCTGCTCACCGACGACCTGTCGATGGCGTTCACCGACCCCTATGCGGTGGCCTACCTGCGCGGCCTGGCCGAGGCGGCCTCGGCCCGGGAGACCTCGCTGCTGCTGATCAACCTGCCCAAGGACACGGAGGCCGGCCGGCGGGTGGTCAGCAACGCCGCGGTCGACGCGTTCTGCCTCTACTGCGTGCCCGACTGGCACGGCGCGCTGGAGCTCATCCGCGCCCGCGGGGTGCCGATCGTGATCGGCGAGGACCCGAACGCGTTCGGCCCCGACGCCGGCTACGTCGGCATCGACGAGCGCTCGGCCGCCCGCCGGCTCGGCGAGCACATCGCCGACCTAGGCCACACCGACGTCGCCATCGTCGCGCACTGGATCGTGCACGGCGGGGTGACCGGCCCGGTCGACGCCGACCCGGACGCGCTGCGCTACTACGTCACCGGCGAGCGGGTGCGCGGCTTCCGCGACGCCTTCGTGGAAGCCGGGCTGCCGTGGGAGCGGGTGCTGCTCATCAACGCGGCGGCCAACGACCGCGAGGAGGGCGCCGCCGCGGCGGCCCACGCCCTGGACCGGCTCGGCCGGGCCACGGCGATCCTCACCACTTCCGACGTCCTCGCGCTCGGCGTGCTCGACGCGCTGCGGGTGCGGGGCCTGCGTCCCGGCCGGGACGTGTCGGTCACCGGATTCGACGACATCCCGGAGGCCGAGCCGACCGGGCTGACCACGATCCGCCAGCCCAGCGTCGAGCGTGGGCGGCTCGCGGGCGAGATCCTGCTCGACCCGCCCGAGGACCCGGCGCGGCGTCGCCTGACGCTGCCCGTATCGCTGGTGGTCAGGGCGACCACCGGCCCGAATCCAGCCAAGGAGAAGTCATGACCCCAGTCGCACTGATCGTGTCGCTCGAGGCAGTCCGCATCGAGGCCAACTCGGCCATGCCGAACGCCCCCGTGGTCGACGACGGCCGTGGCCGCGGCGAGTCGGCCGCGATGACCAAGGTGCGCGGCTTCGCGGCCCGCACGCTGCGCCAGGTCGCCGACCGAGTCGAGCCCACGCCAGCGCTCACCTATGGGTAACACCCCGCGGTAAGCGTGCAAGAAAGCAGTCGAGGGAGGCAGGCCACCGCCTGCCTCCCTCGCTGTGTTGCGCTTCCCTCTGAGGGTCTTGCTACCGGACCTCGGCGGCCTCGTACGACTCGATGCGCGCCGTGTTGGCGCGGGCACCGAGGCCGATGGCGTCGTAGTCCTGCCGGTTGATGCTGCGCAGGGCCAGGGCCCAGATGATGCCGATGACCGCAACCACGCCGTACGCCGTCGGGAACGCCCACACCGCGGCGTTCTCGGTGCCGGGTTGGAAGCCGAGCAGGCCGCCGAAGTTGTCGATGACCAGCCAGCAGACGTAGCCGAGGGCGATCGTGGCCAGGATCGGGGCGATGAGCCGCGACCAGGGGCCCTCGCCGCGCGCGTCGCGGGCGAAGTAGAGGATCACCGCGACCGAGGTGGTGAGGACGAGGAACAGCACGCCCACGCCGCCGGAGGTGCCCAGCCAGAAGAACAGGTTGAGCATCGGGTCCCAGCCCTTAACGATGAACAGCACCAGCACGAGCAGCGCGATCACGGTCTGGAACACCGAGCCCGACATGGGCGCGCCCGAGCGGGCCCGGGTCCGGCCGAAGAACGACGGGAGCACCCGCTCGCGGCCCAGCGCGAAGGCGTACCGCGCGGTCGTGTTGTGGTAGCTCACGGCCGCGGCCGCGATGCTCGTGGTGAGCAGGATCAGGCCCAGGTCGGCGGCCCAGCTGCCGCCCTTCTCGGCCAGGGTCGGGAAGAACGGGCCGCCGGTCTCCGCCTGCGCCTGGGCCGCCGGCACGACCTTGTCCACGCCGATGCTGACCGCGGCGGCCCAGCTGGTGACGGCGTAGGACACGACCATCACGGCGAGGCCGAGGAACGTGGCGGTGGCCACCGTGCGGCTCTTGCCGCGGGCCTCCTCGGCGAAGACCGGGGCGGCCTCGAAGCCGACGAACGCGGTGAGCGCCACGGCGAACGCCGGGCCGGCCGCGTCCTTGAGCGAGTCGAAGGTCCACGGCTGGAAGGTCACCGAGGTGTCCGGGTGGCTGAAGAAGATGACGTCGAAGATCGTCACCACGATGAGCTCGGCCCCGAGCAGTACCATCAGGACCTTGCTGTTGACGTCGACCCGCAGCACGCCGAGGATCGCGACGATCAGCCACAGCACGAGCGAGCAGACCCACCACTGCACGTCGAGGTGGGCCTTGTCCGCCAGGATCAGCGAGGCGTAGAAGCCGAACGCGCCGTAGAGGCCGATCTGCAGCAGGTTGTAGGCCAGCAGCGCGACCAGGGCGCCGGCCACGCCGAACGGCTTGCCGATGCCCTGCGAGATGTACGAGTAGAAGGCGCCGGCGTTGGTGATGTGCCGGGACATCGCGACGTAGCCGAAGCTGAACACGGCCAGGATGACGGCGATGATCACGAAGGCGAGCGGGAAGCCGGTCGTGCCGACCCAGCCCCAGGCCGACGAGACCAGCGCGCCGACGACCATCAGTGGGGCAGCCGCGGTGAGGGCGAACATGATGACGGATGGCACGCCCAGCCGGTCGCGGGCTAATGCCTGAGATACCACGCTCGGTCGCGCAGGCGACGTTGCGGACATCGGTCCTCCAGGAAATTATTGAGGGGAAGGGGAAGAGGGAAGTCCGAACCGCGCCGTCACCCGCGCTGCGACATCACCGCGTCGCCGACCGCGGCCTCGACCTGCAGGATCAGGTCGCGCAGCGGCGGCGGCAGGGTGCCGATCGCCTGTTGAAGTCTTCTGGCAAGAGCCGGGTCGCGCTCCCACAGGACGTGACCGGTCAGCCCGGTCGCCTCCGCGAGGCCCGCGAGGGTCGTGTCCGCAACCCGCATCGGCTCGACGCCGGTGAGCAGCCGGCGCAGGCGCACCACGCGTCCCGCCGGCAGATTCATGTCGGTCGCCAGCCAGCGGGTCTCGCTGCGCAGCAGGCGCCGCACCTGGGTCTGTTCGACCAGCCCGACGCGCGCCAGGCGCTGCCCCACCGACTCCACCGCCGTGCGGCCCAGGAACAGCAGCCACGTGCGCACCTCGCGGTGCTGCGTCTCGGCGACCATCGTGGCCAGGTTGGTGTGGGCCAGGGGATCGGACGGGGGGTCCCGGTTGATCACCCGCAGGCGCGGGCCCTCCACCAGGATCCGCTGCTCCAGCACCAGCTCCCCGAGCATCGCGCCGGCCAGCCCGAGCTCCACGGCGCGCGCCGAAAGCCGGGATTTGCCGTCCCGGTCATCGTGCGCGATCAGGAAGAAGTCATCGGCCAACAGCATCGGCCCGCACCCCTAATCGACCGGTCTGCGATCGATCGCGCACCGCCACCGCTCTCTCGTCTCCGCGTCCGGGCCCCCACGGCCGGACGCTCCCGAGTTCCCCGTTGCCCGGGAGCCACCAAACTGAAGTTCGGGCCCGAAAGATCGAGCGACCCAACGCGAAAGCATGCACTGCGTGTTGGTCGATCCGCAACTGCCAAAGTGCAAATTCGTGTTAACGCAGCTCAGCGAATGTTGCATAGGCGGGAGTCGCGCCGAACCGGCACTACCGAGAGTGATGTCAGACGTTTGCGGATCTGCCCACGGTAAGTAACAGTTTGCCCCGGTGCAAAAGGTCTTTGACGATCGCGGATCGGAGAGCGTTTTCCCGGCATTCCCGGAGGAGCTGGGCGTTCCACCCACACGAATCGGCGGGCGGTGATCCCACCGCCCGCCGAGTTGATCAGGAAATCTTCAGTGGTACGAGCATCGCAGTGACGCTGTGCTATCGAGCATTTCGCCCGCGCTAGCCACGGTCAGTAGCCGCCGCCCGAGCCGCCTCGGATGCCTCGTCGACCGCCTCGAGAAGCTCGTCCAGGGCATAGCCGCCGTCGTGGCGCAGCCCGTTGAGGAAGAAGGTCGGGGTGCCGCCGACGCCGCTGCGCACGCCGCCGACCAGGTCGCGGCGGACCCGGTCGAGGTAGAGGTGGGCGCCGACCTCGTCGCCGATCTCGGTGGAGGGCAGCCCGAGCCGCTCGACGCCGACCATGAGCTGGCGCGGGTTGATGCCGCGCTGGTTGTCGAACAGCCAGTCGTGCATCGGCCAGAAGGCGTCGCGCACGGCGGCCGCCTCGGCGACCTCGGCCGCGAGGTCGGCGTAGGGGTGCACGTTGGTCAGGGGGAAGTGCCGGTACGTGAACCGGATGGTCTCCCGGCGCAGCCGCAGCAGGTCCTGCAGGATGGGGTGGGCCATGGCGCAGTACGGGCACTGGAAGTCGGCGTACTCGACGAGGGAGACGGGGGCGTCCGGCGGGCCGATCGTGTGGTCGTCAGCGCCCACCGGCACCGCCAGCCGGGGGGTCGTCACCTGAAAGGGCGTGGTGGTCATACTTCAACGGTTCGCCGCGCGACGCCCGGCCACGTCACCCGGGCCGGTCTAGAGCGGCCCGGTCTATAGAGGCGTGGCCTGCGCCACGAGCAGCGCGCCGCCCGCGCAGGCGGTCTCGCGGTTGGGATCGGGCACGCCCACCGCCTTGGCCTGCTGGCCGTCGCGCAGCTGGGCCGCCGCGGGGCCGATGAGCGTCCAGGTGACCTTGTCGGTGACAAGCTCCACGCAGGAGCCGCTCACCCGCACCCGGCCCTGCACCGTGACCTGCTGAAACGCGTCGACGGGGGGCACCGCCCCGGTGGTCTTGGGCAGCCCGGGCGGGAGGCTGATGGTCGGCTCGTCGCTGGGCGCGGCCCGCTTGGCACTCGGCGAGGCCGCGGAGGAATAGGGGGCGACACTCGAGGATGTCGCCGGCTCCGCGTTTCGTCCGGATTTCTCCGGCTTTGCCGCACAACCCGCCAGAACGGCACCGGACAGGACCAGAACGGCCGGGAGGAGGCCCAGGGGCGCTTGCATACCCATTGGACCTCCTCCCGCCGTCGCTGGTTCCCTGCCGGACCACGAAGGGTCAGGCCATGACGAGGACCTTCATGGACGTGCCGTTCTCGAACAGGGCGAGCATCTTCACGCCGTTGTTGGGGACCTTGACGCCGTAGTAGGTGTTCGTCGCCGGATCCTCACGGTAGTAGCTCTTGCTGTCGTCGAACAGCGGGTTGCCCCACTGGCCGCCGAGGTTGCTAGGCGTGGCGTTCGGCCCGGAGTGCAGGGTGAACGCGTCCGTGCGCTGCATCGAGAAGGGCGCGTCGAAGCCCTGGATGCGCGGCCGCCACGGGGTCCCGTCGGCCTTGAGGACCAGGTCCGGGTGCGAGTCGACCGGCAGGATCAGGCCCGCGCCGTGGTGCTGGCTGGTGTTGTTGTCCGAGTACGAGGTGTCCCAGTACGTGACCAGCAGGCCGGTCTGGTACGGGAAGTGCTCGGCGTACTGCGGCTTGTCCGGGAACCCGAAGTTGTACGGACCGGTCTTCATGTACTTGTCGTACGACTCGTAGGTGCGGTGCGAGGCGATGTAGTAGTTGTCGTACTCCGTCACCAGCTGGTTGCCGACGGCGGTGAAGCCCACCGCCGTCCAGCCGTTCGCACCGGACTCCGCCCCGTCGGCGAACACCGTGGTGCCGCCGTTGGTGATGGCGATGTCGTCGACGAAGAAGCCCTTGCCGCCGGCGGCCGGGTCGGTGAAGTACCGGAAGCGCAGCCCGACCGTCTTGCCCGCGTAGGCGGACAGGTCGAACGTGGCCGGGACCCACCCACCGCTGGTGCCGTCGATGCCGTTGCCCTCGGCCGGCTTGGTGATCGAGCCGGGAATCGCCTTGAAGCCGGAGCCGTCATTGACCTCGACGTACGCGTAGTCACAGGCGTCCGGCCCGCAGTCCTCGATGTCCCAGTTGGCCGTGAACGACAGCGTCGTGGTGCCCGCCGGGATCGAGACGTCGCGGGTCAGCGAGTTGTCCAGGTTGTTGCCGGCGCCGCTCCACCACGACTTGCCGCCTTCCGGAGGGGTCGGTAGCGGCGTGGAGACCTTCTTCTTCGGCAGGACGACGACGACCGCCTGGTCCTTCTTGCTGTTGTACTCGTGCGGCCCGAGGTCCACGAGCGTGGTCTGGCCCGGGTTGACCGTCTTGTAGTCCAGCCAGCCCAGCTGCAGTTTGTCCCACGCGCCGAGGTCGGCGGCACGGGCCGCGATGCCGTTGTCGCCGGGTAGGCTGACCCGGCTCTGGGCCATGATGGTCCACCAGTTCACCGGGTTCTCGGCGTTGCCGCTGACGCCCGTGGTGTCGTAGTGGTCCGGCAGGCCGAGGTCGTGGCCGTACTCGTGGGCGAACACGCTCAGGCCGCCGTTCTCGGGCTGGATCGTGTAGTCGCGCACCCACAGGCCCGTGGTCCCGATCTGGGTCCCGCCGAGCTTGTTGAAGTCCGGCCCGCTGGTGAAGTTCTGGAACGCCGCCCAGCGGTGGCTCCAGATCGCGTCCTCGCCCTGGATCAGGTCACCGTCGGCCTGGTCGCCGCCGGCGTGGACGATCTGGAAGTGGTCGATGTAGCCGTCCGGCTCGTTGAAGTTGCCGTCGCCGTCGTAGTCGAAGCGGTCCCACTGGTCGTACGAGGCGAGGGTGGCCTTGATCTCGGCGTCGGTCTTGCCCTGGGCGTGCTGCCCGTCGACCCACGCGTTGATCGCGTCCTGGATCAGGTTCCAGGTGTTGCTGCAGACGTTGCTGGCGCACGGGTAGCCGTTGCTGCGGCCGTACCGGGCCTCGTTGTACGGCACCTTCACCCAGTCGGTGACCATGCCGTCGACGCTGTACCGGCCGGAGGACTGCTTCTCGTAGTACGTCTTGAGCGACTCCGCGCCGTTGCCGGTGGCGAAGTACATGTTCTCGAAGTACTGCTTGCTGAAGTCCTGCTTCCAGATCGTCGAGTTGTCCTTGGCGCGGTCCGGCGCCGGGATCTGGTTGTGCAACGGGCCGTCGAACCGGGCCGGGCCGGGGATCGCCGGGGCGGTGTCCTGGTCCGGGTAGTTCGGGTGCCGCTGGTCGCCGAACTCGGCCAGCACGACGAAGATCTTGTCCGTCTTCTCGCGGCCGAGCTCGACGTACTTGTCGACTTTGCCCTTGCCCTTATCGCCGTTACCGATCTTGACGACCGTGCTCGCTCCGCGCTTCTCCGGGGTGGCCTGACCGTTCAGGACCTGGGAGAGGGCGACCTCACGAGCATCGCGCCGCTTGTCCTCCAACGGGTTGGGCAACTCGTCGGACGGCGACGCGGCGTCGACGGATGGTGCTTGCCGGGCGGGCGCGGCATGCGCCGCACCGCCCGCGACAAGCACCCCCATCCCCGACGCAAGCGTGAGACTCAGCAGTCCCACGGTCAACTTACGCACAGGTACCTCCCTGGTGGGGCGTGTCAGCACCGAGGCACCGCGTCGATGCCTCGATGCACCTGACGCGAGAGACTAAGTGCTCTTCGTATCGCCCAAAGATCAACAGTGAGGTATGCGCATACTTGCAAGGGTCATATCGAGGGTCACCCCTCGCGGACCCTGCGTCAGGCCGGGCGCAGCAGCGGGATCGCGACCCGGAAGGTGGCGCCCTCGCCCGGGGCGGTCCTCAGGGCCACGGTGCCGCCGTGGGCCTCCACCAGCGCGGCCACGATCGACAGGCCCAGGCCGGAGCCGCCCAGCGCCCGGGTGCGGCTCGGGTCGGTGCGGTAGAAGCGCTCGAAGACGCGGGCCGCGTCCTCCTCGGTCATGCCCGGCCCGTTGTCGGCGACCTCCAGGATCGCGTTGCCGTGCTCCGTGCCGACGTACACGGTGACCTCGGTGCCGGCCGGGGTGTGGTGCAGCGCGTTGGAGAGCAGGTTCTGCAGCACCTGGCGCAGGCGGGTGTCGTCGCCGAGGACCACCGGGGCCTCGACGTCCTCGTCGTCGTCGGTCGTCGCCGTGCGCAGGCGCAGGCGGTGGTCGTTGGCGGTGACCCTCGCGTCGACCAGGGCGTCGGTGGCCAGGGTCAGCAGGTCGACCGGCTTGTGCTCCAAGGGGCGGTGCTGGTCCATGCGGGCCAGCAGCAGCAGGTCGTCGACCAGCAGGCCCATGCGCGTGGCGTGGTGCTCGATCCGGGCGATGTTCTCGTCGGCCGGGCCGGCGTGACGGTGCAGTTCCGCGAAGCCGCGGATCGAGGTCAGCGGGGTACGCAGCTCGTGCGAGGCGTCGGCGACGAAGCGGCGCATGCGTTCCTCGGAGGCGCGGGCCGCCGCCTCCGACGCGCGGCGCTCGTCGAACGCGGTCTCGATCTGCCCGAGCATGGTGTTGAGGGCCGTGGAGAGGCCGCCGACCTCGGTGCGGGGGTCGGCCTCGGGCACGCGGCGGCTCAGGTCCCCGGCGGCGATCGCCTCGGCCGTCTGCTCCACCTCGACCAGCGGCCGGAGACTGGACCGGACCAGGAGGTAGGCGGCCGCGGCCAGCACCACCAGCACGAAGCCGCCGATGATGACGCTCGTCCACGCCTGGCGGGCGACGGTCGCGTCGGCCTCGTCGAGGCTGATGGCGACGACCAGTTCCGTGGGGCCGGCGCGGTTGCCCGGCTGGTGCATCGGGCGCTGGACGTAGAGGACACGCCACTGGTGACCCTTGCCGCCGACGGGGTCGACGGTCTCGTAGGCGCCGTAAGTGTCCTGGTCGAGCCGGGTCAGGCCGTCGACGTGCAACGTTGACAGGTCCGGGGGGCTCTGCTCGGTGGAGACCCGGGTGAAGGTGATCTCGTACACCGCGCCATCGGCACCCACGCAGGCCACGTAGTAGCCGCTGCCCAGCTTCGGGGCGCCGCCCGCGCCGGGACGGCTGGACGGCGGGCAGCCCGCCACCGCTGCCGGGACGCTGCCCAGGAGCTGGGAGTCGAGGCGGTTGAGCAGGAAGTCGCGGGTGCTGTAGACGCCCGCCGTCGCCGTCGTGATCAGGGCCGCCGCGAGCAGGACCAGCATGAGCACGACGAGCTTGACGCGCAGCGGCCACGACTTCATGTCCGTGGCAACCGCAGCGAGTAGCCCACGCCGCGCAGGGTCTGCAGGAGACGCGGTTCGGTGGTGTCGACCTTCTTGCGCAGGTACGACACGTAGGACTCCACGACGCCGGCGTCGCCACCGAAGTCGTACTGCCACACGTGATCGAGGATCTGCGCCTTGGAGAGCACGCGGCCGGGGTTCGTCATGAAGTACCGCAGCAGCTTGAACTCGGTCGGCGACAGCTGGACCTCGCGGCCGGCCTTGAACACCTCGTGCGTGTCCTCGTCCAGCTCGATGTCGGCGAAGGTCAGCCGCGAGGTCTGGGCCGACGCGCCCCCGGCCGGGTCGGCGACGCGGCGCAGCACGGCCTGGATGCGGGCCAGGATCTCGGAGAGGCTGAAGGGCTTGGTGACGTAGTCGTCGCCGCCCAGCGTCAGCCCCTTGATCTTGTCCTCGGTGGCGTCGCGGGCGGTGAGGAACAGCACCGGCACGCGGGTGCCCTCGCCGCGCAGCTTGCGCAGCACCTCGAAGCCGTCGAGCTCGGGCATCATGACATCGAGCAGAATCATGTCGGGCCGGAAGCGCCGGGCCTCCTCCATCGCCTGGCGGCCGCTGGTGGCGCTGGCGACGTCGTAGCCGTGGTACTTGAGGCTCGCGGAGAGCAGTTCGACGATGTCCGGCTCGTCGTCGACCACCAGCAGCCGCGTCATGATTCGCTCCAAATGCCGTCAGAGTTCTCTTGTCTTCTAGAGACTGCCGCCGGTTCCTGACGCCCGGGTGCGGTTTCCCTGGAAACCAGCTGTGAACCGGCTGCGCCCGCCCGCGCGGCCGGTTCACCCGAAAAACCACCCGGCGGCTACTCCGGCAACCGGCCCGCGGGCGGAATGTCGGACGGCTCGGGCGCCTCGGCCGGGCGCAGCCACTGCCACAGCAGGAACAGCAGCCCCAGCGCGAGCATGCCGAGCCCGATCCAGAGGTTGATGCGCAGGCCGGCGGCCTTGTCGATCGCCGCCTGCGAGTCGAAGATCCCGAGGATCGTGACGATCACGCCGTACACCGTGAACAAGCCGCCGATCACCCGGCGCACGTCGAAGAGGCGCGCCGCCCGGGCGGTGCCGGCCTTCTGCTCATCGCTCATGGTGATACACCCCAATGCACTACAGGATCGGCAGGTAGAACAGCACGGCGAGGACGAGCACGACCGAGCCGAGCAGCACCGGCGAGCGGTACCAGGCGGTGTCCCCGGCGATCGCGTCGGCCATCAGGTCGTGCCGGCCCACGCCGAACACCAGGCCGTCGAGCTCCTCGTCCGGCTTGCGGCGGGTCAGCGGCGTGACGATCACCGCGACGATCGCGACCGTGACGAAGGCGATGCCGGCGCCCCAGAAGGACTCGTCGAGGTCGGAGCCGAAGGTGAACCAGCCGAACCACTTGTAGCCGGCGTAGGTGATGAACGCGGCGAGCGTGCCGAGCAGCAGGCTCCAGAAGCCGGCCCAGGCCGTCATCCGCTTCCAGAACATGCCAATGATGAAGGCGCCGAACAGCGGCGCGTTGAACAGCGAGAACAGCGCCTGGATGTAGTCCATGATGTTGCTGAACCCGCTGGCGATGAACGCGGTGCCGATGCCGATGAACACGCCGACGACGGTGATGAGCCGCCCGATGCGCAGGTAGTAGCCGTCCGGCTTGTCCTTGGTGACGTACTCCTGCCAGATGTCGTACGTGAACACCGTGTTGAACCCGGACACGTTGGCCGCCATGCCGGCCATGAACGACGCCAGGAGCCCGGTGACGGCGATGCCGAGCACGCCGTTGGGCAGGAAGTCGCGCATCAGCAGCGGGATGGCGTTGTTGTACTGCAGGTCGCCCTTGTCCGCCCCGAGCCCCTTCACGGTCACCAGGGCGACCAGGCCGGGGATCACGGTGACGAACGGGATCAGCAGCTTCGGGTAGGCGGCGATGATCGGCGTGCGCCGCGCCGCGCTCATGTTGCGGGCCGACAGGCCGCGCTGGACCTCGGCGAAGTTGGTCGTCCAGTAGCCGAAGGACAGCACGAACCCGAGGCCGAAGACGATGCCCCACCAGGCCGCGCCCAGCGGGTTGTCGCTGGTGGCGGTGTTGGCCCAGGTGTGCAGGCCGGCGTCGCCGAGCTTGGTCTGGTCGCGCACGGCCTGGAACAGCCCGTGAAAGCCGCCGAGCTTGTGCAGCCCGATGATCGCGATCGGCAGGAGGCCCGCGATGATCACGAAGAACTGCAGCACCTCGTTGTAGATCGCGCTGGAGAGGCCGCCCAGCGTGATGTAGGCGAGCACGATGGCGGCGCCGACCACGATCGCGATCCACTGCGGCCAGCCGAGCAGGGCCTGCATGATCAGCGCGAGGGCGTAGAGGTTGACGCCCGCGATGAGGACCTGGGCCGTCGCGAAGGACAGCGCGTTGAGCAGGTGCGCGGGGCGGTTGAAGCGCCGGCGCATGAACTCCGGGACGCTGCGCACCTTGGACCCGTAGTAGAACGGCATCATCACGATGCCGAGGAACACCATCGCCGGCACGGCGCCGACCCAGTAGTAGTGGACCGTCATGATGCCGTACTTGGCGCCGTTCGCGGCCATGCCCAGGATCTCCAGGGCCCCGAGATTGGCGGAGATGAACGCGAGGCCGGTCACCCACGCCGGCAGCGAGCGGCCGGACAGGAAGAAGTCCACGCTGTTGCGGATCGAGCGACGGGCGGCGAGGCCCACCCCCAGGACGGTGCTGAAATAGAGCGCCAGCAGGACGTAGTCCAACGCGTCCATCTGCAGGCGCAGCCCTTCGGCGAGAGTCTGCACCCGTTCCTCCCCCTGAGCCGGTACGAGCGGAGCCTCACGGCACCTACCCAGCACAGGGTCGGGATCAAACCATCGTGGTCAACCTAGGTGCGTCGCCAGGATCGTCACCAGATCGGCGGCGGCGTACGGCTTGTCGAGGAAGGCATCGCAGCCGGCCGCCATCGCCGCGGCCCGCTCGTGCGGCAGCACGCTCGCGGTCAGGGCGATCACGGTGGGCCGGGCCGGCGCCTCGGCGAGCTCGGCGGCCAGCTCCAGCCCGTTGCCGTCCGGCAGGTTGACGTCGAGCAATACGACGTCGACCCGCTCGGCGGCCAGCGCGCCCCGGGCGTCGGCCAGCGAACCGGCCTCCAGCAGGTCCAGGCCCCGCACGGCCGGTGGCTCGGCCCGCGAGATGATCGCTCGCACCAGCACGCGGTTGAGCTCCTCGTCCTCGACGAGCAGCACTCGACTCATATCGTCCCCTCCCCATCGCTTCGCACGTTCACGCGGTCCCCTTCGCTTCGCTCCGGACCGCTCATGCCGCCGCCTCCGCTTCGCTCCGACGCCAGCACGAGCCAAAACTGAGCCCAATGTGAGCGGCCCCTCCGCCCGGTCTGGCTCGACGAGGCTCCGCGGCGGTCGACCCAGACCAGGCGCCGCTCCGCTCCGAACCGCTCATGTCCCAGCCTCTTCCTGCCGGGCGTCGGTCAGGGAGCTGGCCACCGCGGCCAGGTCGATCCACTCCTGCACGCCGTCGGCGGCCGAGCTGCGCGGCACCGTGCCGATGACCTTGCCGGTCAGCCGGAGACGGTCGGCGTCGGAGAGGTCCGGCGCGGTCAGCGCGAGCACCGGGATGCCGCGCGTCGACGCCTTCTCGTCCAGCCCGGACAGCAGCGCGAAGCCGTCCACGTCGGGCATCTGCAGGTCGCAGATGATGAGATCGAAGCGGCGTTCCCGGGACAGCCGCAGGCCCTGCGCGCCGTCGTCGCAGGTCACCACCTCGATGCCGGCCTCGCTGAGCTGGCGCTCGACCACCGCGCGGGTGTGGTCGTCGCGGTCCACCACCAGCACCGCGGCCGGGTCCTGGGACCGGTCGGCGAATGCCGGCACCACGTGCCGGGCCAGCTGGGCCAGCAGGGCGTCGTGGTCGACCGGCTTGACGAAGAAGTCGGCCGCGCCCAGGGCCAGGCCGGCCCGGCGGTCGTCGACGATGGTGGCGAAGAAGACCGGGATCGTGCTCAGCGCGTCGTCCCGCTTGAGCCGGCGGATCACGTCCCAGCCGTCCAGGCCGGGCATGACCACGTCGAGGAGGATGGCGTCGGGCCGCCAGGCGCCGGCCTCGGTCAGGCCGGCCTCGCCGCTGGAGGCGGTCCGGACCTGGTAGCCGGCGCTGCCGAGGTACGTCTCCAGCAGCTCGGCGGCGCGGGCATCGTCGTCGATGATCAGCACCCGGCCCCGGCCCGGGCGGGGCGCCGGCTCGCCGCCGTCCGCCTCCCGCGGGGCCTCGGCGACCGGCAGCCGGACGGTGAAGCGGCTGCCCTCGCCGAGCGCGGACTCCAGGCCGATGCTGCCGCCGTGCGCCTCCACCAGCCGCCGGGTGAGGGCCAGGCCCAGCCCGGTGCCGGCCTTGCGCTGGGCGGCCGGGCCGAGCTGCTGGAACTCCTCGAACACCCGCGTCTGGTCCTCCGGCGCGATGCCGATGCCGCTGTCGGCCACGGTGATCGCCACGTCCTGCGGGGCCGGGCTGACCGTGACCGCGATGAGGCCACCTTCCGGGGTGAACTTGATCGCGTTGGAGAGCAGGTTGTCGAGGATCTGGCGCAGGCGCAACGGGTCGGCGCGGACCGCGGCGGTCGGGGGCACGTCGAGGTACACCTGCAGCCCCTTGCGATCCGTGAGCGGCCGCAGCGTGGTAGTCACCTCGCCGATGGCGGCCTCCAGCGAGATGGACTCCATCCCGAGCTCCAGCCGGCCCGCCTCCACCTTGGCCAGGTCCAGGATGTCGTTGATCAGCCCGAGGAGGTGCCGGCCGCTGCCGTGGATGTGGTCGACCCACTCGGCCGGGACGCTGCGCCGGTCGCCGTCGGCCGGCTCGGCCCGCATCAGGTCGCTGAACCCGATGATCGCGTTGAGCGGCGTGCGCAGCTCGTGGCTCATGCCGGCCAGGAAGTCGCTCTTGGCCTGGCTGGCGTGGGTGAGCGCGGCCACCGACTCCTCCAGCCGGGTGGCGAGGTCGCGGTGGGCGCTCAGGGTCTCGCCGCGCTCGGCCAGCACGCGGGCCTGGTTGCCCAGCACGCCGGCCAGGCGCAGGTCGTCGGCGCTGAACGGGGCGTGGTAGCGGTCGAGCAGCAGCACCGTGCCGACCCCGTCGACCCGCAGCGCGGTGGCCAGCCGGGTGCCGGTGGCCCGCGCGAGCGGGTGGTCGCGGCGCAGCTGGACCGGGCGGCCGGCCGAAAGCAGCGGGGCGAGGTCGCGGTCCGGGTCGAGCGCCAGCCGCTCGTGCGGCAGGTGGGTGCCGGAGCGGCAGACCGCGGCGATGCGGTCGTGGTCGTCGTCGAGCAGCAGCACGACGTCGGTGCCGGTGGTGTCGTGCAGGACGTGGACGTAGCGCCGCCAGACCTGGCCGGTGTTGACCTCGGTCGGCAGCCGCTGCAGGTCCTCGGTCGCCTCGTACCAGGTCGTCGCCGACATGATCCGGCGCAGCCAGGCCGGCGGGACGAAGGCGAAGAGGTACAGCACCGAGCCGACCAGCCCGATCGCCCGCCCGGTGGGCTGCAGCCAGTGCCGCTCGGCCGGGAAGCGGGTGGAGGCGGTCACCAGGATCAGCAGCATGACCGGGTACAGGTAGGTGGCCAGGGCAGCCAGCCGCAGCCGGGCGCGGGCCGAGCCCGAGCGTCGCCCGGCCACGCGCAGCAGGACCGTGCCGGCGAACGCCTCGGTGACCGTGTACGTCACCGCCACGAAGGTCAGGTAGCCCAGGCTCAGCGGCCGGGGCGCGGCCGACGTGGCGGCGATGCTGGCGATCACCAGCACCAGCAGCGTGATGTCGAGCCAGCGCGGCACCCGGCCGAGCCGCGCGGCGAGGCGAAGCGTGAGGTACGGCTGCAGGAGCAACAGCCCGGTGGCGGTCGCGCCGGCCGCGACCGGCACCGGCTGGTGCGCGAAGTCGCGGACGATGCCGTTGACGCTGACCGCCAGCGAGGGCAGGAAGATCAGGGCGATGTCCCGCTGCACCGGGTCCCGGCCGCGGAGATACCCGACGAGCGCGGCGAGGAAGACCGCCGCGATCAGGACACCGATAGCTAGAGTTACCATGCAATTACGCCCCGTTACATTTGCGAACGGGACTCACTCTAGCCAGTGGTGACCTTGCGGGGGGCCGGATGCAGGATGACGCGCTGCGCGCGACCGTCGCGACGGCCACCCACGACCTGTCCAACGCGCTGGGCGCCGTGCTGAACTACGCCACCTTCATCGCCGAGGACCTGGACGGCACCGAGGCGGCGGCGCAGTACCTGCCGCACCTGCGCAGCGCCGCCCAGCGCGCGCTCGACCTAGTATCGGGACTCACTGCGGCTCTTGCACCCGACGCACAGGGTGACTGACGGGAACGCGGCCAGCCGGGCCACCGGGATCTCCTGCCGGCAGCCCTCGCAGGTGCCGTAGTGCCCGGCGTCCAGGCGCTCCAGAGCCCGCTCGACCTGCTCCATCCGGTTGCGGATGGAAACGGCCAGCGCGAACTCCTGCTCCCGGTTGAAGGCCTTGGTGCCGAGGTCGGCCACGTCGTCCCCGGAGTCGGCCGCACCGGCCAGGGTCATCTCGGCCACCACGCCGGCGTGCTCCGCCCCGAGCTCGTCGCGCCGGGCGAGCAGCGCGGTGCGGATGTCCTGGGTGCGGGTCTCTGGGTGAACGAGCATCGGTGGTCCCCCCGGGCAACGGAAATGATTGGCATCCCGTGTGCCCACCGGAGTGGTTGCGCAAACACGACTCCGGGTTGCCCCTCGATTCAGATGAGCGCCATCCGAAACGCCGTGGTCAGGGCCTCGTCCAGGTTGTCCAGCAGATTCTGCGGGTCCCCGTAGACCCCGGTCGCCCCGTGGCCGAGCAGCTCGGCCGCCCCCAGGCCACCGCAGGTCATCCCGATGCACGGGATCGACAGCCGCCCGGCGGCCTGAATGTCCCACACCGAGTCGCCGACGAAGACGACCTCCTCCGCCGACAGCCCCGAGCGCGCCACCGCCACCTCCACGATGTCCGGCGCCGGCTTGCTCGCGCCGGCGTCGTCGGCGCTCGTCACCGCGGTCAGCGAGCCGTCGGAGTCGAGGCAGCGCAGCAGCGCGTCGAGCTCCGGCCGGGACGCCGAGGTGGCCAGCACCACCCGCAGGCCCCGGTCGGCGCAGGCGTCGAGGAGGCGGCGGGCGCCCGGCAGGGCCCGCAACGCCGGCCAGTGCACGGCGTAGAGGCTCGCGTGCGCGGCCCGGATGGCGTCGTCGGCCCCGTCGTCGTGGCCGGGGCCGAGCAGCTGGTCGAGGATCCGGTCGGAGCCCATGCCGATCGCACGGTGGATGTGCGCCATCGGCACGTCGTGGCCCTGCTGGCGCAGCGCCTGCCACCAGGCCACGACGTGCAGGTACACGCTGTCCACGAGGGTCCCGTCGACATCGAACAGCACACCGGCCACCGGTTTCGTCATGCGCGGGTGATACCCATCCGCGCGGGGGTATCACGGCAAGCATGATGACCCAGTCCGATCCGGCCGGACCCGATCGCGACACGGTCGGCACCGCCGAGCCGTTCCCCGGCTTCGACTCCGACAATCTCGGGGACTTCGCCTCCGAGCACTGCTCCGTCACGCTGGCCGAGCAACTGGAGGGCGGGCCGGAGCACGCGCGGGAGCCCGAGAGCCCGCACGGCCTGGCCGGCATGGACGACTAAGCCGGCGCCGCCAGTCCCGCCGCAGCCTCGACGTCAGAGCAGGGCGACAAAACACCCCCACGGCGACGTGGGGGTGTTTTTGCGCCAATTCGGACCCACCCTCGTCATTGCCCGTCCCCCTTTCCCGCCCACAGAAAAGCTGGCATGTTGAGTCGGCGCGCATCGAGGCTCGTCAGATACATGCGCGCCCCGGCACATGTTCAGCGAGAGGGGGCACGATGGGCCGACGGAGATGGGTGGGCGCCGCTATGGCGACCGCACTCGTTCCGCCAATGCTCGTAATCGCGTCGGCTGGTCCGAGCGCGGCAGCACCGATCCCGGCAGGCAATCTGGCACTGGTACAAAGCCTCAAGGCGGAGGGCCAGACCACGGCGGCGAAATCGCCGACGAGCCGCATGGCCAAGACCGACACATCCCTGCTCAACCGCTCCGACACCGCAAAGGTGGCGATCGCGGTCAAGCTCGACTACGACTCCACCGCCACGTATTCCGGCGAAATCGCCGGCTACGCGGCGACGAGTCCGTCGGTAACGGGCAAGGCGCTATCCGGCGGCGCCGACGAGAAACGTTACGAAAACCGCATTGCCGGAATTGAGGACAAATTCCTCGGCGAACTCAAGAAGCAGGTCCCCGACGCCAAGGTCGGCCAGCGGCTGCGGACGGTCTACGGCGGCATCGCGATGACGGTGCCGGCCAACAAGGTCAACGCAATCCTGGCCATGGACCACGTCGTGGCGGTCCAGGCCGACAGTCTCCGCGCTAAGCAGACCGACTCGACGCCGGCCTTCATCGGCGCCGACCAGGTCTACCCGAAGCTCGGGGGCGCGCCGAACGCCGGCAAGGGTGTCATCTTCGGGTCGCTGGACAGCGGCATCTGGCCCGAGCACCCGTCGTTCGCGGACAACGGCAACCTGGGCGCCCCGCCGGCCAAGTCCGACGGCACCCCGCGCGCCTGCGACTTCGGCGACAACCCGCTGACCCCGGCGAGCGACCCGTTCGTGTGCAACCACAAGGTCATCGGGGGCAAGGGCTTCCTGGACACGTACAACGCGCTGGAGGAGCCGGAGCGTTACGGGTACACCGCCCGTGACTCCGACGGCCACGGCACGCACACCGCGTCGACGGCGGCCGGCGACCCGGTTGCCTCGGCGAAGGTCTTCAACATCGAGCGCGGCCCGATCAACGGCATCGCGCCCGGCGCGTGGGTCTCGGTGTACAAGGTCTGCGGCGCCACCGGCTGCTACGGCACCGACTCGGCCGCCGCGGTCGCCCAGGCGATCAAGGACGGCGTGAACGTCATCAACTTCTCGATCTCCGGTGGGGCGAGCCCGTACACCGACATCGTGGAGCTGGCGTTCTTCGACGCCTACAAGGCCGGCGTGTTCGTCGCCGCCTCGGCCGGCAACGCGGGTCCGGGGGCCGGCACGTCCGACCACCTCTCGCCGTGGGTCACCACCGTCGCGGCGTCCACCCAGAAGCGGTCGTTCCAGTCGACGCTGACCCTGACGTCCTCGGACGGCGCGGCGGCCACGCTGACGGGCGTCTCGATCACGACCGGCATCAGCACCGCGCTGCCCGTGGTCTTGGCCTCGGCCGCGCCGTACGGCAACGCCGACTGCACGGCCCCGGCGCCGCCCGGGCTCTTCGTCGGCAAGATCGTCGCGTGTCACCGCTCGCCGGGCCGGATCATCAAGGGCTTCAACGTCAAGCAGGGCGGCGCGGCCGGCATGATCCTGTTCAACGACCCGAAGTCCGACGCGCTGAGCGACAACCACTGGTTGCCGGCGGTGCACCTGGCCGACGGGACGGCGTTCGAGGCGTTCGTGGCCGCCCACCCCGGCGTGAAGGCCACCTTCACGCAGGGCGAGAAGGTGGCGGGCACCGGTGACGTGATGACGAACTTCTCGTCGCGCGGGCCGGGCGGCAACTTCATCAAGCCCGACATCACCGCGCCCGGCGCCCAGATCCTCGCCGGGCAGACGCCCACCCCGGACGACGCGAGCGGCGGCCCGGCCGGCGAGTACTTCCAGGCCATTGCCGGCACGTCGATGTCCTCGCCGCACATCGCCGGCTCCGCGCTGCTGGAGAAGGCGCTGCACCCGGAGTTCACGCCGGGCCAGATCAAGTCGGCGCTCATGACGACCGCGACCACCAAGGTCGTCAAGGACGACGGCGTCACCCCGGCCGACCCGCTCGACCTCGGCTCCGGGCGCGTCCAGGTCAACCTGGCGGCCAACCCGGGCCTCACGTTCGACGGGACGGCCGACCGGATGTTCGCCCTCGGCAACGACCCGGTCAACGCGGTGCAGATCAACCTGCCGTCGGTGAACGCGCCGGTCATGCCGGGCAAGCTCACCGCGGTGCGCACGGCGAAGAACGTCACGAACAAGGCGCAGGTGTACCGCGTCGAGACCACGTCGCCGGCCGGCTCCTCCATCACGGCCAGCCCGGCGCTGTTCGCGGTCCCACCGGGCAAGACGCAGCAGATCAGCATCACGATCAAGTCGAACGCCGCCCAGGGCCAGTACTTCGGCGAGGTCCGCCTCGTGCCGGTCACCAGCGGCGTGCCGACCCTGCACCTGCCGGTCGCGTTCGTGCCCAAGCAGGGCGACGTGAAGGTCACCCAGACCTGCACGCCGTCGGCCACCACGCTGCTGAGCACCAGCACGTGCACGGTCACCGCCACGAACGGGACGTTCAACGACACCACGGCCGACTTCACCACGACGACGCCGGTCAACCTGCCGGTCGTCTCGGCGAACGGCGCCAAGGTGGTCAACCCGTTCCAGGCGGAGAAGAAGGGCGCGGCCCTGGCCGGGGCGGTCCCCGGCACGCCGTCGCTGACCAACGAGGGCCTCTTCGGCTACATCCCGCTCGACGAGCTCGGGGTCACCCCGACCGCGATCGGCGACGAGAACCTCACCACCTTCAACGTGCCGGCGTTCCTGTACAACGGCGTCTCCTACACCTCGCTGACCGTTGACACCAACGGGTACCTGTACCCCGGAAGTGACCGGAGCAACGAGAACAACAACTGCTGCAGCATCGCCCCGATCCCGAACCCGGCGAAGCCGAACAACGTCCTCGCCCCGTTCTGGACCGACCTCGACGGCACCGGCCTGCCGGGCCTCTTCGTGGCCACCCTGAGCGACGGGGTGAGCAGGTGGGTCGTCGTCGAGTGGCGGGTGCACGACTTCGGCACGACGCAGGCCCGCAGCTTCCAGGTGTGGCTCGGCGTCAACGGCACGCAGGACATCACGTTCGCCTATGACGACAACGCGCTGTCCGGCCTGCCGGTCGGCCAGGACCTCGTGGTCGGGGCCGAGAACATCAACGGCACCGGCGGCCAGGGCCTGCCCGTGAACACGCTGCCGACCGGCGACCTGCGCGTCGTCAGCACCGACCCGGTGCCCGGCGCGTCGACCTCGTACACGGTCACCGTGCGGGGCCTGATCCCGGGCTCCGGCGAGGTCAGCACCGCGGTCGTCACCCCGGCGGTGCCGGGCACGACGGTCGTGAAGAGCACAATCACCGTCTCGGGCCGGGTCAACCGCACCGGCACCTGACGCACGGGTACCGCTGACCGCGGTACTCCTCGGTAACAAAGCGGCCGGCCCCCTTGCACCGGGGGGCCGGCCGCCCGAGGATCAAGGGCATGCGCACGTTTGGGAACGCCGGCGAGCTGCTGGCCGCGGTCGGCGAGCACCTCGGCTACAGCGACTGGCAGGAGATCGGCCAGGACCGCGTCGACCTCTTCGCCGAAGCGACCGGCGACCACCAGTGGATCCACGTGGACCCCGAGCGCGCCAAGGCCGGGCCCTTCGGCACGACGATCGCGCACGGCTTCCTGACGCTGTCGCTCCTGCCGACCTTGGTTTCCCAGGTGTACCGCGTGGAAGGCGTCCGGATGGGCATCAACTACGGCCTGGACAAGGTCCGCTTCCCGGCTCCGCTGCCGACCGGCTCCAAGGTGCGCGCCGGCGTCCAGCTCCTCGTGGCCGACGACCTCGGCGAGGGCTGGGTGCAGCTGAAGAACCGCGCGACGATCGAGCGGGAGGGCCACGACAAGCCGGTGTGCGTCGCCGAGACCCTCACCCGCCTGTTGATCTAGATCGGGAGGTCGACCAGGCCGGCCAGCCGGGCCCGGTGCTTGGCCGCCGAGCCGAGCGCGATCGCGTCGGCGCGGGCTCGCTTGAGGTACCAGTGCGCCGGATGCTCCCACGTGAACCCGATGCCGCCGTGCAGCTGCACGCACTCCTCGGCGGCCCGGACCGCCACCGGCGAGCAGAAGGCCTGGGCCAGCGACGCCGCGACCTCGAGGTCCGCGTCGCCGTCCGCGAGGCAGCCGGCCGCATAGCGCGCGACCGCCCGCGCCTGCGTGACGGCCACCCACAGGTCGGCGAGCCGGTGCTTGAGCGCCTGGTACGAGCCGATCGCCCGGGCGAACTGCCGGCGGGTCTTCGCGTACTCCACCGTCGTCGCCAGGCACCACTCGGCGATCCCGAGCTGCTCGGACGCCAGCATGGCCGCCCCCGCCAGCAGCGCCCGGCGGACCGCCGCCCCGGCGTCCCGCGCCACGAGCCGGGCCTCGGTCCGCCGGAACGCGAGGTCGGCGACGGGCCGGGTGAGGTCGAACGAGACGACCGGCGTGCGGGCGAAGTCCCCGGTCGTCGCGAAGAGCCCCGCGGCGGTAGGGACCAGCAGCACGTCGGCGGCCAGGGCGTCGGCCACGGTGGTGACCTCGCCGTCCAGCGCGCCGTCCCGGGCCGTGACCGTCCACTTCGGATCGTCCCAGGTGGACAGTGGGACGGCCAGCGCGGCGGTGCGCGCCCCGCCGGCCAGCTCGGCCAGCAAAGGGTCGCCCTCCGGCAGCGCCGCGGTGGCCAGCACGGCGCTGCCCAGGAACGGCACCGGGGCGACCGCGCGGCCCAGCTCCTCCATGACCACCGCGGTCTCCCGCCAGGAGGCCCCGGCCCCGCCCGACTCCTCGGGCACCGGCAGGCCGGCGAAGCCGAGGTCGGTGGCGAGCGTGCGCCAGAGCTTCAGGTCGACCGGCTCCGGACCTTCGAGCCGGCTCAGGTCGACGCGGTCGCGCAGCAGCGATCGCACCGACGCGCGCAGTTCCTCCTCGACCTCGCTGTACAGCAGATCGCTCATTTCGGCACGTCCTTCCACGCGACGTCCTTGTCGGCCCGCTGCTCCGGCGGCAGGCCGAGCACCCGCTCGGCCACGATGTTGCGCAGGATCTCCGACGTGCCGCCCTCGATCGAGTTGCCCTTCGCCCGCAGGTAGCGGTAGCCCGCCGTACGACCGGCGAAATCGACCACCGAAGGGCGCCGCATCGTCCACTCGTCGTGGCGCAGGCCCTCCTCGTCGAGCAGGTCCAGCTCCAGGGCCGAGATCTCCTGGTTGAGCCGCGCGAAGAGCAGCTTCGACGCCGACCCCTCCGGCCCGGGCTGCCCCGCCGCCAGCTGCTGGCGCAGCCGCACGCCGGTGAGCCGGGCCGCCTCGGCGTCGACCCAGAGCCGCAGCAGCGCGTCGTGGTGGGCCGGCGAGCGCAGCTCGGGCCGCTCGCGCCACAGGTCGGCGACCAGGCCGATGACGCCGCCCTCGCGCGGGATGGCCGAGCCGCCGATCGAGACCCGCTCGTTCATGAGCGTGGTCTGGGCGACGGCCCAGCCCTCGCCGACACCGCCGAGCCGGTCGGCGTCCGGGATCCGCACGCCGGTCAGGAAGACCTCGTTGAACTCGGCCTCCCCGGTGATCTGCCGCAGCGGTCGTACCTCCACACCCGGCGCGGTCATGTCCAGCACGAAGTAGGTGAGCCCCTGGTGCTTGGGGACCGCCGGGTCGGTGCGCGCGATCAGGATCGCCCACCGGGCCTCGTGCGCCATCGACGTCCAGACCTTCTGCCCGTCGACCACCCACCCGTCGCCGTCGCGCACCGCCCGGGTGGCCAGGCCGGCGAGGTCGGAGCCGGCGCCAGGCTCGCTGAAGAGCTGGCACCACACCTCCTCACCGGTCCACAGCGGCCGCAGCCAGCGCCGGCGCTGCTCGTCGGTGCCGTGGCGCAGGATCGTCGGCGCGGCCATGCCCAGCCCGATGCCGATGCGGCGCGGGTTGTTGCCGGGCGCGCCGGCCTCGGCGAAGAGCTGGTCCACCGGGGGCTGCTCGGCCCGCGACCGCCCCAGACCGCCGAGCCCGGGCGGGTACTGCACCCAGGCCAGCCCGGCGTCGAAGCGCGCCCGCAGGAACTCCAGCGGCTCCATGGCGGCCGGGTCGTGACCGGCCAGGAACTCGCGGGCCAGGTCGACCGCGTGGTCCGCTGTACTCCTAGTCAAGTGGCCCGCCGGCCACGTAGATGACCTGCCCGGAGACGAACCCGGCGCCGTCGCTGACCAGGAACGAGATCGTGTGTGCGACGTCCTCGGGCCGCCCGACCCGCCGCACCGGGATCTGCTCCGCGGCCCCCTTCTGGAAGGTCTCGAAGTCGACCTTGATCCGGGCCGCGGTCGCCGCCGTCATGTCGGTGGCGATGAACCCGGGTGCCACCGCGTTCGCGGTCACGCCGAAGGGGCCCAACTCGATCGCGAGGGTCTTGGTGAACCCCTGCAGGCCGGCCTTGGCCGCCGAGTAGTTCGCCTGCCCGCGGTTGCCCAGGGCCGAGGACGAGGACAGGTTCACGATCCGCCCGAACCTGGCCGCGGTCATGTGCGCCTGGGCCGCCCGGCTCATGAGGAAGGCGCCGCGCAGGTGAACGCCCATGACCGTGTCCCAGTCGGCGTCGGTCATCTTGAACAACATGTTGTCGCGGATCACGCCCGCGTTGTTGACCAGCACGACCGGCGGCCCGAGCTCGGCGGCGACCCGGTCCACGGCCGCGGCCACCTGCTGGGCGTCGGCGACGTCGGCCCCGACGGCCAGGGCCCGCCCGCCCTCCGCGGTGATCCGCTCGACGGTGTCCTTGCAGGCGCCCTCGTCGAGGTCCAGCACGGCGACGGCGTGCCCGTCGGCGGCGAGCCGGACGGCGGTGGCGGCCCCGATGCCGCGGGCCGCGCCGGTCACGATGGCGACGCGGTTCAGTTCAGTGTTCGTCACGATCTCGATCCTCGCGCGTGAGACACAGTCCCGGGAAGTGAGCGAACTTTTGACAGGTTTCGCAGGCATATGTCCGAATGGCGGAAAAACCGCGAGTTCCCGCCAGGGAACCGTTCAGGTGCGACAAGGTTGCGCCGATGGTCTCGGCGGCACACGGACGAGACGGCAACGGGGGGCAAGGATGAACGGTACGAAGATCACCAAGGCGCTGACGACCGCCGGCCTGGCCACCCTGGCGGGCCTCGCCGCCACCGCGCTCGGCGCCCCCGCCGCGCATGCCGCCGCCGTTAACGGCAAGCCGATCGCCTACGTCCGCGACGGCGTGATCTACCGCAGCGACGGCGCCGGCGAGATCCGGCTCACCGAGGACGAGGTCAACGCCCGCCCGCGGTTCTCGCCCGACGGCACCAAGCTGGCGTACCTCCACAACGGCACCGTGTGGGTCATGGGCGCCAACGGCGAGCACAAGCACCAGGTGAGCGACCGCACCGCCGGCGGGCCGTCGTGGTCGCCGGACGGGCGGTGGATCGCCTACTCGGCGCTGTCCTGCACCGGCGGCCCGGGCGTGTTCCGGGTCGGCGTCGAGGGCGGCACCTCCTCCCAGCCGCTGTTCCCGGCCGAGTGCCGCGACCAGGCGGTGCCCGAGGTCGGCTACGCCATGGAGGCCCCCACCGACGGCTCCGCCACACCGGCCGCCACGCTGGCCGACCGGCTGCGCACCGACGACGCGGTGGCCTGGTCGCCCGACGGCACGCAGATCGCCTTCCGCGGCGGCGAGTGCGAGAGCATCGCCGACAACTGCCTGAGCATCGGCCACGTGGGCACCGGCCGGGAGCGGGCCATCGACGTGTACGGCGGCGGCGGCAACGGCACCAGCGGCTTCGGCGTCGTGCCCGCCTGGAGCGCGGACGGGCAGAAGGTGACCTGGACCAGCCACACCGCCAAGGGCGCCGCGGTCGCCGTCACCGAGGCCGACGCCAGCGGGGCCAACCGGCGCCGGGTGGGCAAGGCCGACGACCGGGAGATGGTGTATGCGGGCGAGCGCACCGGCGTGCTGACCGCGGCCCGCCACGGCCGCTCGTGGATCACCGCGGTGGACCTGGCCACGGGCAAGCGCACCCCGCTGCGCCAGGGTTCCCAGCCGACCGTCGCGCGGTAGTGGCCCGATTCCTCCGTTCAGCCGGATTCCTGCGCGAAAACGGGGATGATGCGCCTATGTACCGCTTGCTGGCCATCGTCAGCGCCGCGCTCGTCGCCGGCGGCTGTGGCGGCACCAGCCCGAAGGCGGCCCCGACGGCGGAGAAGGCCACCGCCAGCGCCCTGCTCGACGCGGCCGACCTCCCCGACGGCTACAGCCTCAGCCCGCCCGACGCGGCGCCCGAGGTCAGCGCCGCGAGCAGCCCCAGCGTCCCCGGCTGCGACGCCCTGCTCGACTACTTCAGCGAGGGCGCCGGTCCGGCCGCGGCGGAGTCGGCCCGCTTCGAGGCCGGCGGCAGCGGACCCTTCCTGGCCGAGGAATTGTCCGACCACTCGGACGTCGCGCAGCTCGGCGGCAGGTGTGGACGGTTCACGAGCACCGACGCGGACGGCGTCACCACCGCGGTCACCGTCGCCCCGGTCACCGACTTCCCCCGGCTCGGCGACGCCGAGCAGGTGTTCTCGATGCATGCCGACGGCGGCACCGGCGACGCCGAGTTCCAGCTCAGCGGCTTCCTCGTGGTCGTGCGGGTCGGGCCGACGACCTGCACGCTCGTGCACTTCGGGCAGCCCGGCGTGGACCGGGCCGAGACCGAGACCATCGCTCGGGCGGCGGTAACCAAGATCAAACGACGACAATGAGAGTATGCGGCTCGGCACGTTCAACCTGATGCACGGGCGCTCGCTGGCCGACGGCCGGGTGGACCACGACCGGATCGCCGAGTCCGTCGCCGGCCTCGACGCCGACGTCCTCGGCCTGCAGGAGGTCGACCGCGCCCAGCCCCGCAGCGGCCACGCCGACCTGGCCCGCATCGCCGCCGACGCGCTCGGCGCCCGGCATGTGCTCTTCGTCCCCGCCGTCGTCGGCACGCCCGGCGAGACCTTCCGGGCCGCCACGGACGAGGACCACGACGGCCCCGAGCCGCACTACGGCATCGCGCTGGTCAGCCGCTACCCGGTGCTCCAGTGGCGGGTCACCCGGCTGCCGGCCGCGCCGCTGCGGGCCCCGATCGTGATCCCGGGGCCGCGCCGGGCCCGGCTGCTGCTGCTCGACGACGAGCCCCGGGTCCTCGTGGCCGCCGTGGTCGCGACGCCGGCCGGGCGCGTCACGATCGCCACCACCCACCTGTCGTTCGTGCCCGGCTGGAACATCCGGCAGTTGCACCTCGTGCGCCGGGCGCTGCGCGACCTGCCCGGCCCGCGGGTGCTCCTGGCCGACCTCAACCTGCCCGGCCGGCTTCCCCGGCTGGTCTCGGGCTGGCACCGGCTGGCGAGCGTTGCGACGTACCCCTCGCCGGCCCCGCGCGTGCAGTTCGACCACGTCCTGGCCGACTCGCGCGGCTTCGAGCGGCTACCGAGGGTCCTCGGCGTCACCAGCCCCGAGATGCCGTTCTCCGATCACCGCCCGCTGCTGGTCACGATGCGTGACAGGCCGGGCACGCTCTCGATCGATTAACACAGATTTAAGTCCGCGCGGAATGCCTCGTTGCGGCCGTTTGTCCGGTATCGATCGCGAAGCGTACTCGCGTAACTACGATTCTTCGCCGCCTTGTAGATTGGGCGTTCGTTTGTTGGGATGCGTACCGTCAGTGATTTTCAACCGAAGGTACAAGGCCGCGAAGGCCGCCGGTCCGGAGGATATGAGCCGTGAAAGGTCGCCACCGCTCAGCGGGGTCGTCTGGCGGAGCTTTGAAGCTGGGCACCGCCGCCGTCGCCGTGCTCGTGATCCTCGCCGGCAGCTGGTATGCGTTCCGGAAGTACTCCCAGCCGTCCTGCGGCAACGCCGCCAAGCTGTCCATCGGCGCCCCCGCGGACATCGCACCCGCGCTGAGGGCCCAGGCGAGCGACTGGTCCGCGCAGGCCAAGACCAACGGCAACTGCGTCGACATCGAGGTCTTCGAGGAGGACCCGGCCGACGTGTCGGCCGCGCTGGCCGGCAAGGCGGGCAAGGCGCTGACCGGCGTCGGGCAGGCCAACGGCAAGACCCGCATCCCGGACGTCTGGGTGGCCGACTCGTCGCTGTGGCTGCAGCGCCTGCGCGCGGTCAACGCGCAGGGCATCCCGCAGGACGCCAAGTCGATCGCTCACAGCCCCGTCGTGCTGGCCATGCCCGAGCCGATCGCGACCACCTTCGGCTGGCCGCAGAAGAAGATCACGTACCCCGAACTCATCGGCAAGGTGGCCACCGACCAGAAGGTCAAGGTCGGCATCGTCGAGCCCAGCCGCGACTCCACCGGCCTCGGCGGCCTGCTGACCCTCGCCGCGGCCGCCCAGGCCGCCGGCGGCGGCAACGCAACCCAGGCGACCCAGGTCGCGACGGCCGCCCTGCGCTCGCTGGCCGCCGGCCGCTCCTCGGTGCGGGCCGACCTGATCCAGAAGTTCCCGCGCAGCAGCGACCCGGCCGCGCTGAGCAGCGGCCTGACCGTCGCGCCGCTGTCGGAGCAGGCGGTCATCCAGTACAACGGCCAGCAGCCCCCGGTCCGCCTCGCCGCCATGTACGCCGAGCCGGCCCCGCCCGCGCTGGACTACCCGGCCGTGGTGCTCAGCTCCGACAAGGCGAGCATCGCCGGCGAGCTGCTCAAGGCCTTCGACACCCAGGACTTCCACGACAAGCTCGGCGCGATCGGGCTGCGCGCCGCCGACGGGTCGGCCGGCAAGGGCTTCCAGACCCCGAGCAACGCCCCCGACCCGGCGGCCGCCGGGGCCAACGCGCTGCCCGACGCCGCCGCGATCGAGGGCCTGCTGTCCAAGTGGCAGGCGATCACGCTGCCGGCCCGCATGCTCGCCGTCATCGACGTCTCCGGCTCGATGCTGGAGCCCGTGCCGACCGCCGGCAACGCGACCCGCATGCAGGTCACGCTGGAGGCCGCGCGCAAGGGCATGAGCCTCTTCGACGACTCGTGGGCGCTCGGCGTGTGGGTGTTCTCCACGCTGATGGACGGCAACAAGGACTACAAGCAGCTGGTCCCGATCGGCCCGCTGGTCAGCCAGCGCACCCAGTGCCTGCAGGCGCTGGGCAGCATCACCCCGAAGCGCAACGGCGACACCGCGCTCTACGACACCATCCTCGCCGCCTACAAGACGGTGCAGGATGGGTACGAGAGCGGGCGGATCAACTCGATCATCGTCATGACCGACGGCGAGAACGACGACCCGGCCGGCGGCCTCTCGCTGGAGCAGCTGATCGGCGAGCTGCAGAAGACCGCCGACCCGGCCAAGCCGATCCAGGTGATCCTCATCGGCATCGGCAACAAGGTCAACGAAGGCGCGATGAAGCAGATCACCGACGCGATCGGCGGCGGCACGTTCGTCGCCCCCGACCCGGCCAAGATCGGCGACATCTTCCTACAGGCCATCTCGCTGCGCGGCCAGGCGGCCCAGCCGAAGTAGCACCGAGCCACAGCCGCCCGGCCCGCGCACACGCTGCGCGGGCCGGGCGGCTCTTTGCTCAACCGCGCACTCTGCGCGGGCCGCCCGGCTCCTTCTCGGCCACGAACGCTGTGAGCGGGCCCGCCGACTCTTCTCGGCTCCCAGCGCTCCTTCTCGGCACCAGCACTCTCTGCGGGCCGAGCGACTCTTTCCTCAGCACTCCGCAGGCCGAACGGCCCTTTGCTCACCCGACTCGCGCTCTGGGCTCCTTCTCGGCCACGCGGACCCGCCGACTGTTTCTCGGCCCCAGCACTCCTTCTCGGCCCAGCACTCTCCGCGGGCTGAGCGGCTCTTTTGCTGCGCGAGCTGGCCGACTCGTTCTCGGCCGCAAGAATCCCCCCAAAAACGATAAGTCGGGCGCTCCGCGCCGCGACTTATCTGACTTATACCCCGTCAGGTTATAAGTCCGAAATGTCGTGGCGCGCCAGCGCCCGACATTTCGTGCAAACCGGACCGGCTACCAGTGGGACTTTCGCGCTCGGGCCTCGTAGAGCAGTACCGACGCGGAAACCGACACGTTGAGGGAGTCGCCCGAGCCGAGCATCGGAACGGCGACTCGCTGGAATCCGCGGCCGTACCAGTCCTTGGCGATGCCGTACCGCTCGCTGCCCACCACCAGCGCGGTCCGCCCGCCGTAGTCGGCCTGGCGGTAGTTGATCGCCTCGTCGGTGTCGGCCAGCAGGACGGTGAAGCGGTGCCCGGCCAGCCACGCGGACGCTTCCTCGACGGTTTCGAATTCCAGCGTCGGTACCGTGAGAATCGTCCCCTGACTGGCCCGGATCACCTTCGGATGCGTGAGCCGGGTCTTGCGGTTCGTCAGCACGAGACAGTCCGCCGCGCAGGCGTCCAGCGAGCGGATCAGCGTGCCGAGGTTGCCCGGGATCTCCACGCCGTCGGCCACCAGCACGAGGGCCGTGCGCTGGAAGCGCAGGTCGCGCGGCTCCCACCGGGGCAGGGCGGCGAGCGAGAGCAGGCCGTCGGGCTTGTCCCGCTCGGAGATCTTCTCCAGCGTGCGCGGGGAGATGCGGAACGAGCGCTCGGCCCGCTCCGCGATCTCCTCGGCCCGCTTGCGCGCCTCGTCGGCGTAGATCGCCTCCGGGCACCAGAAAAACGTGTCGATCGGGGCCCCGGACTCCAGCAGCATGTTGTGCGCCCACAGCCCTTCGGCGACGAAGAGCTTGTAGCGGTTCGGCGCGGTGTTGTTCTGGATGTGCTGCACCTGCCGGACCGCGGGGTGCTGGACCCCGATGGCTTGGAGTTCCATCACAGCGTGACGGTAGCCGACAATTCCGCCGCCTCCACGAGCGACCAGTCCCGCACGTTGCCGGCCGCGGTGAGGTCGGCCCGCACCCGCTCCAGGGTCGCCACCGGACCGGCCACCTCCAGCCGGGCCACCTCGGCCCGCATCGACTGCCGCGCGGCCGACTTGGCCCGCCGGATCGCGCCCAGCACCTCGGCCGCCAGCCGCAGCGGGGCCTGGTCGCCCGCCGGCAGCGGCTCGGGCAGCGCGGCCGGCCAGGGCGCACGGTGCACCGAGCCCTCCTGCCACCACGACCAGACCTCCTCGGCCACGTACGGCAGGAACGGCGCGAACAGCCGCTGCACCGTGGAGAGCGCCACGGCCAGGGCCGCCCGGGCCGAGTCCACCTCGGCCGGCGCCGCCTCGCCGTAGGCCCGCGCCTTGACGAGCTCCACGTAGTCGTCGCAGAAGGTCCAGAAGAACTGCTCGGTGACCTCCAGCGCCCGCGCGTAGTCGAACTCCTCGAACGCCGCCGTCGCCTCCGACACCACCCGCGACAGCGCGGCCAGCAGGGCCAGGTCGACCGGCTCGGTCACCTTGTCCGGCTCCGGCGCGCCGCCGAAGCCGAGCACGAACCGGCTCGCGTTGAGCAGCTTCACCGCCAGCCGGCGGCCCACCTTCATCTGGTTGGGGTCGATCGCGGTGTCCACGCCGCGGCGGGCGCTGCCGGCCCAGTACCGGATCGCGTCGGCCCCGAAGCGCTCGAGCAGCACCTCCGGGCTGTCGTCGTCGCGGGCGTTGTTCTTCGACTTGGACAGCTTCTTGCGGTCCGGGTCGAGGATCCAGCCGGCGATCGCCGCGTTGCGCCAGGGCAGCGCCCCGTGCTCCAGGTGCGAGCGCAGCAGCGTGGTGAACAGCCAGGTGCGGATGATCTCGTGCGCCTGCGGGCGCATGTCCATCGGGAACACCCGCTCGAACAGGTCCGGGTCGTCGAGCCAGGCGCCCGCGATCTGCGGGGTGAGCGAGGACGTCGCCCAGGTGTCCATCACGTCGGGGTCGCCGATGAAGCCGCCCGGCCGGCCGCGGTCGATCTCCTCGTAGCCCGGCGGCGTGTCGCTGCTCGGGTCCATGGGGAGCGCCTTCGGGACGATCGGGTCGTCGTGGATCGGGTTGCCGTCGGCGTCCAGGCGGTACCACAGCGGGATCGGGACCCCGAAGAACCGCTGCCGGCTGATCACCCAGTCGCCGGTGAGCCCCTCGACCCAGTGCTTGTAGCGAGCCCGCATGTGCTCCGGCGTCCACCGCAGCTCCCGCCCCCGGGCCAGCAGCGTCTCGCGCAGCTCGGGCGAGCGGGCGCCGTTGCGGATGTACCACTGCCGGGTCGCCACGATCTCGACCGGCCGGTCGCCCTTCTCGTAGAACTTCACCGCGTGCCTGATCGCCCGGGGCTCCCCGTCGAGCTCGCCGGAGGCCCGCAGCAGCGCCACGATCTTCTCCCGCGCCTGGCTGACGGTCAGCCCGGCCACGGGCGCGTAGGCGTCCTCGTCCACGCCGTCGGGCGCCTTGAGCCCGAGCCGGCCGTTGCGCTGCATCACGGTGCGGGTGGGCAGGTCGAGGTCGCGCCACCAGGTCACGTCGGTCAGGTCGCCGAACGTGCACACCATCACCAGCCCGCTGCCCTTCTCCGGGTCGGCCAGCGCGTGGGCGAGCAGCGGCACCTCCACCCCGAACACGGGCGTGCGCACGGTCGAGCCGAAATGCGCCTTGAACCGCTCGTCATCGGGGTGCGCCACCAGCGCCACGCAGGCCGGCAGCAGCTCGGGCCGGGTGGTCTCCACGGAGAAGTCGCCGAACTTGATCCGGTGCCAGGCACCGGGCCGCTCCCGGTCCTCGAGCTCGGCCTGCGCCACCGCGGTGCCGAAGGTGACGTCCCACAGCGTCGGCCCGTCGAGCGGGTACGCCTCACCCCGAGCCAGGCTGTTGAGGAACCCGCGCTGCGCGGTCGCCCGGGCGCGGTCGCCGATGGTGGTGTACAGCAGCGTCCAGTCCACGCTGAGCCCCACGTGCTTCCAGAGGCGCTCGTAGGACTGCTCGTCGATATCGGTCTGCCGCTGACAGAGCTCCACGAAGTTGCGCCGCCCGACGAGCACCCGTTCGGCCCCGGGCTTCTCCGGCGGTCGGAATTCGGGGTCGTACGGCAACGTAGGGTCACATTGCACGCCAAACGTCAGCTGCACCCGGCGCTCGGTCGGCAGCCCGTTGTCGTCCCACCCGATCGGATAGAACACTTCCCGCCCGCGCATACGCTGAAAACGCGCCACGATATCGGTCTGCGCATATGAGAACACGTGCCCGATGTGCAGCGGCCCGCTCACCGTGGGCGGCGGCGTGTCGATGGAGAACACCCGCTCCCGCGGCGCGGTGCGATCGAAGCGGTACGTGCCCTCTACCTCCCATACGCCCGCCCACTTCTCCTCGAGACCGTCGAGACTGGGGCGCTGCGGTATACGCTCGGCTTCAGGCATGCACCCGATGCTAGGTCGGGCCGCCGCGCGTCACCGGTCAATTTCCGTGAGCCGCTTCGGCACCCGCCCGGTGAGCCGCTCCACGTCCCCGCTGACCCCGGCCAGTTCCCCGGCCGCGATCGCCGTGTACGACGTGACCCACCCGTCGACCTCGAACGCCGACGCCCCATACCGCGCCCGCGAGGCATACGCCTCTTCGACCGTCTCGTTCTCGTACCGCAGCCCGAGCACCTCGGCCGCCTCGGCTAGCGTGAACGCCTCACCCCCGGTGAGGTCGTACGTCCGCCCGTCATGCCCGTCCGGGTCCTCGAGCACGGCCACCGCGGCCGCGGCGACGTCGTCGTACCCGACGGCGGCCACCCGCCCGTCCCTCGCCGGCCCCCGGATCACCCCGTCTTCCCCGGCCAGCCGGGGAATCATCTCGAGGTACATGTTGTCGCGCAGAAACGTGTACCGAAGCCCGGAGTCGCGAATGTACTGCTCGGTGTGCCAGTGGTCCCGCCCGAACGTGAACGTGCAGTCAGCCGCGGCCCCGAAGAACGAGAGATACACGATCCGGCGCACCCCGGCCGCCACCGCCGCGTCAACCGCACTGCGATGCGCAGCGAGCCGATGCTGATCCTCCCGCCCGGACACGAAGAAGAACGTCTCGGCCCCGCGCAGCGCCTCGGTCATACCCGCGGTATCCGCATACCCGGCCACCCGCACCGACACCCCCGCCGGCGCCCTGCCAGCATCCCGGACGAGCAGCACGTACGGCACGGAGAGCAGCCGCGCCACCCGCCCGCCAACCTGCCCAGAACCCCCACCAACAACGATCACAAAGCCAGTATGTCCCCCGTTGCTACATCGAGGCTTCGTCAACTCGAGCCGCCGCCGACGCGGCCCGCAGACGGCCGACGCAGGTATACAAAGGGCTCAGGGTCAGCCAGCAGGCACCCAGGAGTCCTGCGGCATGGCCGCACAACCTTTGAGTCCCCTTTGGGAGAAGTGACAGACGGCGTGTAGCCCCAAAGTCGTCTCAAAGGGCTGTTGCCCGTATGTGGAGTTCCCGGGGTTGGCGCCCGCACGGAAGGGTCGTCCGACCAGTCCCCCAGTGCCTACGCGTTGCCGCAGTTGCCGAATTTGGCTGCACTAGATCAAGGCGCCTTCGGCGCGGTCCCCGACGAACCACAAGTACCGGTGCGGAGCTACTCCCGCTACCGCTGCAAGCCGGCGGATCTCATCGCGCTCCCGCTCGCCGTGTTAGCGGCGGCCTGCGCAAGGTCGGCGGACCACCTGCAGCAGGCAACGCCGCATCGGCGGCAGTCCGGGCCGTTCGGCCGCGCAGGTTGCCCAGGTGACCGGCGCAGGCGTGCCGGGCTCGGCGTCGTCGACGACCGGGACCTGGCCCACGCCGGCGGAGACGCCAAGCAGCGCACGAACGCGGGCCCGGGCGTTGTACCGGTGGTCCGTGAGGGTCTTGCCCGACCAGGCGCGCGACACGAGTCGGTAGAAGCGCCGGTCCGTGTGGATCACCGCCGATCAGGCCGGTGAGGCTGCCGGGCCCTGGTCCTATCGCCAGACCTAATCAGTATCACTCTCGATAGTGATATCGTTGTGCCGTGGAGATGTCGAGTGAGCGTTGGGCTACGTTGGCGCTGCATCCGGTACGCATCCGGATCCTGCGAGCCGTCGCCGGGGCACGCCTGACCACGCATGACCTCGTGACACGGCTTCCGGACATCCCGCACGCCACGCTGTACCGGCACCTGGCCACGCTGGTCGAGAGCGGCCTGATCGAGGTGGTGGAGGAGCGCAAGGTTCGGGGTGCGGTCGAGCGGGTGTACGCGCTGCCCGCCGCCGGCGCGCCCCTGGACGCCGCGGCCCTGGCCTCGGCGACGCCCGACGACCATGCCCGCTACTTCACGGCGTTCGTGTCGAGTCTGCTGTCGGAGTTCTCCCGCTATCTGAGCCGGGAGCGGATCGACTTCGCCGCCGACGGAGTCGGTTACCACCAGCTTGTGCTCCACCTGACCGACGCGGAGCTGGCCACCTTCGCCGCCGACCTCAACCGGGTCATCGGTCCGTTGCTGAGCAACCAGCCGGGCGACGGGCGGGTCCCGCGCCTGCTGGCCACCATCCTGATGCCCGCGGACCAGCCGCCGGCCACCGACGCCACGCAACCGAACCCTGAACCGGAAGAACGCTCCAGCACGAGGAAAGGGAGTGCCTGATGGCAACTGTCACGGTCACCGGCAGGATGGTCGACATCCAGTTCACCGGATGGGAGCGGTTCTGGACCCGGCGGGAACGGGTGACGATGCCGGTCGCCGCGGTGCGGCACGGGTCGCTCGTGGCCGACCCGCTACGCCTGGCACGCGGCGCCAGGCGGGGGATCGCAGTGTCCGGCGTACTCAAGATCGGTGTCTGGGGCTTGTTCGGCGGCCCTCGGCAGCTAGTGGCGGCGCACCGAGGTGAGCCCGGGCTGCATCTGGTCCTTGACCGTGCGCTCGCCGGCGGCGAGTTCGACGAGGTCGTGCTCTCCAGCCCGGCCGCGTCCGGCATCGCGGACACGATCGGGCGTGCGATGGCGGCCCGCCGATGAGCGGTGACCGCCTCGCGATCGAGGTCTCCAACCTGACCAAACGGTACGGCGAGGTCACCGCCGTCCGCGAGTTGACCTTCACCGTAGAACCGGGTCTGATCACCGGGTTCCTCGGTCCGAACGGTGCCGGCAAGACCACCACGATGCGCATGCTGACCGGCCTGGTCACGCCCACCGCCGGCACCGCCACGATCGGCGGCCGGCCGTACCATCGGCTGCCCCGCCCGTCGGACGCCGTCGGCGCGGTATTCGACGCGAGTGCCGTCTACCCCGGCCACACCGCCCGCGACCACCTGCGCGTCTACGCCGCAATGGGAGGCTATCCGGACCGGCGGGTCTCCGACCTGCTGAACCTGCTGGGCCTCGCCGAGGCCGCCGACCGCCGTACCCGCGGGTTCTCCACCGGCATGCGGCAGCGGCTCAATCTCGCCACCGCGCTGCTCGGCGACCCCCGCGTGCTGCTGCTGGACGAGCCGAGCAACGGCCTGGACCCGGAAGGCGTGCTGTGGCTTCGCGGTTTCCTGCGCCGGCTGGCCGACGAGGGGCGCACAATTCTGATCTCCAGCCACGTGCTCAGCGAGATCCAGCAGCTCGTCGACAACGTGGTGGTGATCCGCCGCGGCCAACTCGTCGCCGCCGGACCCTGGTCCCAACTCGCCGGACCACCAGCGGTACTGGTCCGCTCACCCGACGCCGACCGGCTGGCCGCCGCCCTCGCAGCCGACCCGTCGGCCGGCGCCGTCGCACGCGTCGAGGCCGCCGGGGCCGGCCGACTGCGGGTATGCGGGCTCGACGCGCCGGACATCGCGGACCTCGCCGCCGCGCACCGGCTGCGGGTATACGAGCTGGTCGCCGAGACTCCCAGCCTCGAGCAACTCTTCCTCGACCTGACCACGGACAAGGCGGCCGCCCGATGCATCGCCTGATCAAAGCGGAATTCCGCCGGCTGCTCGCCACCCGCATGTGGAGCGGGCTGTTGTTCGCCGCCGTGCTGCTCGGTGGCGGCCTGATGGGCGCGATGGCGCTGGTCGGGCCGGAGAACTTCGACCCGCCCGTGCCGGGACTGGACACCGAAACCGGTATCCGCTCGATCCTGGGGGTCCTCGGCTACACCGCGTTCGTGCCGGCTGCCGTCGGCACCGTCGCCGTCACGTCCGAGTACCGGCACCGCACCGCCGCGGTCACGTTTCTGTTCACGCCCCGCCGTTGGCAGGTGCTGGCCGCCAAGCTCGCCACGTACGGCGTCGCAGGACTGGCATACGGGCTCATCCTCGCCGGCACAGGCGCCGCGGCCCTGTTCACGGTCGCCGCCGCCCGCGGGGTCCCGCTCGGCCTGCCGGCCGGCACCATCCTCGCGCTGCTTGCCCGCATCGGACTCGCCATGGTCGCATACCTGCTGATCGGCGTGGGCGTAGGCGCATTGGTGCGCAACCAGATCGCGGCACTGGCCGTCGTGATCGGCTATCTCTACATGGGTGAAACGCTGCTCATGATGATCCCGGGCGTCAATCGGCTCTACCCAATCCTGCCCGGGGGCGCCACCGCCTCCCTCACCGACTTCACCTACTTCGCCGACGCCATGTCGCAAGAACTCGGCAACAGCGCCGTCCAACTACTACCGCCAGCCGCTGGCGCTCTACTGCTCCTGGCCTACGCACTCGCCGCCGCCAGCATCGCCGTCGTCATCCCCATGCGCCGCGACATCACCTGATAGCACCATCCGGGTCCGGTCGCCGACGTTCAGCGGTGCGCAGCGCCGGCTACACGGGCGGCCCATGGGATCATGCCGCGAGCAGATCGACCCCGACCGCCGTGGGGACCGGAAGGGGCTCGCCCCGTTCGCCGAGCAACTCCAGGTGAAGCTTGATCGCCTCCCGCATTTCGGCCACCGCCTCATCGACCGCGTTACCCAATGCAACACACCGGGCACCTCGGGCGACCAAGCGCCGTAGCCGCCGTCTTCTGCACGTTCTACAACGACTGCGTACCCACTCACTGTTGCTCCCCCCATCACAGTCCCGCCTGTCTCAGGATGCTGCGCTGTCCGCGCTCGGGCTGCCCGCGATCGTGACGACGCCCCGCTTCGTCGGGTGAACGTACTGCCGATGGAGGTCAGGCGATGGCGGTGATGTCGCCGTCGTCGAAGTAGATGGCCTGGTGGAGGCGGCCGCCCAAGGCCACGGCGTAGCGGGCGAGGACCTCCTGACCCGAGACCTTGCCCTGTTCGATCTGGGAGACCCGGCCCTTGGTGACGCCCATGCGGTCCGCGACCTGCTGCTGTGTCAGCCCACGCCTGCGGCGCGCCTCGGCGAGTCGGTGGCCGGTGACCTCGGCCAGCAGTTCCTGCTTGCCGGCCGCAACGGCTTCCTCGCCGCCGGCTTGCTCGACGAGCTCGCCGCGGATGTCACTCCAGCGCACGTAGCCGCTCATCGCTGGTTCCCCTCTTCCTGTGCCCGTTCTTTTAGGTAGACCTCGTAACGCTGTTCCGCCAGCGGTATCGCCTCCCGGTACCAGGCGTCCCACTGTCCGGCCTTGTCGCCGGCGACGAGCAGGATGCTGGACCGCCAAGGGTCGAAGACGAACAGGATGCGCATTGTTCCAGGTCGTAGCTCTTTGAGGTTGGCGAGCGACGAGTGCGTGATGGTATCGACGAGGGGCCGCCCGAGGCTGGGTCCGTTCTCCGCCAAGGCATCGATCGCAAGAATGACCCTTGCCTTCGCTGACGGCTCCAACGAGTAGATCCAGGCGCGCACTTCGTCGACAACGTAGATGCCCCACTCCGGTGTGGCCACGGAGACGAGTGTAGCGAAAGCTATACCGCGCTGACCGTCCGCTGTCGCACAGAGTGCCGTTGCTACACGGATGATCGTGGAGGTGGAATGTGGGCAGACAAAGACCCCGACCGCGTTTCCGCTGGTCAGGGTCTCCGAAGCCCGGCGAAGGACTTGTGGGCAGGGGCGGGGTCGAACCGCCGACCTTCCGCTTTTCAGGCGGACGCTCGTACCGACTGAGCTACCTGCCCAGAGCAACCCACTCGAGGTGGGTAACGCGGTCCTGACGGGACTTGAACCCGCGACCTCCGCCTTGACAGGGCGGCGAGCACTCCAACTGCTCCACAGGACCTAGCTATTCACTTACCGTGCCCCCAACGGGATTCGAACCCGTGCTACCGCCTTGAAAGGGCGGCGTCCTGGGCCGCTAGACGATGAGGGCGGCCCCGCAATCATCGCATACTCTGCGATCTTACGGTGTTGCTCCCATCCGGCCCCGCCGGAGGCTTTCAGAGCATACGTGACCCCTCCGGCGTTCTCCAAATGAGTATCCGTCAGTGGCGTGGCGGAGGGGGGCCGCCGGTTCAGACAGGCAGCGCTACCAGCGTGAACTTGGCCTTCAGCTCCGGTAGGAGGGTCTTGTAGGCCGCGACCGTGGCGCTGCGGTCGCCGCCGCCGTCGTGGGAAAGGACGATCGAGCCGGGTTTCGTGTTGTTCCTCACGTTCGACACGATGTGGTTGGTCATCTGCTGGCCGGACCACTTCTTGGTGTTCCAGTCGAACGGGTCGACGCTCCAGCCGATGGACTCCATGCCCAGCTCACTGGCGATCTGCACGGCGAGCGGGGTGAAGTTGCCGCCCGGGTGGCGGAAGTACTTGATCGGGGCGTTCGGCACGGCCTTGTGGATCTCGTCGCTGGTGCGCTGCAGGTCGTTGCGGATGGTGTCGGCCGACTTCTTGCCGAGGCTCTCGTCGTGCTTCCAGGTGTGGTTGCACAGCGTGTGGCCGTCCTGCACGATCTGCTGCACGTACTGCGGGTACTCCTGCACGTTGACCCCGATCAGGCAGAACGTGGCCTTGATGCCCTGGGCGCGCAGCATCTGCAGGATCTTCGGGGTGTCCGGGCCGGGACCGTCGTCGAACGTGAGGGCGACCGCGTCCGAGCCGGTGGTGCGGATGATCCCGTCGCCGCCCGGGGCCGGGAGCGTGGTCGAGGTCGACGGGGAAGTCGACGCCGAAGCCGGCGGCGACGCCGGAGTCGAGGCCGGGGTCGAGGCCGGAGCGGACGGGGAGGCCGAGGCGGTGGCCGAGGGCTTGGCCGCGGCCGCCGCGGTCGAGGCACCCACGTAGGGGTGTGCGCCCTGGTCTCCGCCGCCCTGCCCGCCGTCGCCGGGGGCGGATCCGGAGCCGGACGCGTGCCACGAGGAGGCGCCGGAGGTGTGGCCGGCGCAGCCGGCGAGGGCCAGGGCGGCGGCGGTGATCACTGCTCCTAGCGCGAGTCGCGTGCGAAACATAGGTGGCTCCGAGGGGTCTTTGAGCTTCTTCCGACAAAGCCACACGCTAGTGATTCCTGAGCGCATCCGACCTCCCGCGTTCAGCCCATGGCACGAACCCGGGAGTACCGCTGCGAGGCACTTTTACGCAGGTAACTAGGTGAGTGCCGATGTGAGAACCACCAGCGCCTCCGCAAGACTACCCGGAAAGACGATGCCCGATGGTACGGACGGTCGATGCCAGCCCGGGCCGGCAGCGGCGAGCACGACGGGGCGGTTGCGCTCGGCGAGGACCGCCTGCAGCTGCTCCGGGGCGGCGGTGGCCCGCAGGTGGGACCAGACGAGGACGGCCGCCGGACCGGTGCGGCGTATGGCGGCACACAGGGCGGAGGGCGGCACGCGCGCGCCCAGCGAGCGGGCCGGCACCCCGTCGGCGGCCAGCGCCGCGGCGAGGGCCTCGATCGGCAGGCTGTGCTGCTCGTCGTCGGCGCAGGCCAGCAGGATGCGCACCGGGCGGCCGGCGCTCGGGCGCGGCACGGCGCCGAGCACTGCCGAGACGCAGCCGGAGACGAGGTGCTCGACCTCGACGAGGGCGCCGGTGGCGGCGTACCGCTCGCCGATGCCGGCGAGCACTGGGCGCAGTACCGAATCCCAGGCCATGACGACCCCGAGGTCCCGGATCGCCTCGGCGACCCGCTGGCGCACGGCCGGCGCGTCCAGCCGCATCGCCGCCCGGTTGAGGCCCCGCACGGCGGCGGCGGTGTCGAGGCTCGCGGCGGCCTCGAACAACCGCTCGGGGCCGCCGCGCCGATGGGCCCAGCGCGCCGCCTCGGCCGGGGCCACGCCCTCGACGATGAGCCGCTGCATCTCCTCGAGGCGCTGGATGTCCTGCTCGGTGTACCGGCGGTGGTGGCCGGGCTCGTGCAGCGAGGGGCCCATCCCGTACCGCTGGTGCCACGTCCGCAGGGTGGTGACGGCGACGCCGAGCCGCCGGGCCACGGACCCCGCCGAGTAGCTCATCGTTGCGACGACCGCCACGCGTCGAGCACCCCGGCGAGCCACGGGGAGTAGAAGTCGGGGAAGCGGCGGAGGCGCTCTTCGAGCTCGGCGGGCAGCACCCAGTCCGTCTCGGCCACCTCGGCGGGGTCGGGGCGCACCGGGCCGGCGTAGGCGCCGACCAGCACGTGGTCGTACTCGAACTCGACCCGTCCGCTGTCGGGGTCGCCCGCCTGGTAGAGGTACACCCCGACCTCTTCGAGCGATGCCGACACGCCCAGCTCCTCGTCGAGCCGGCGGGCCGCCGCGGTGATGACCGGCTCGCCCGGCCCGGGGTGCCCGCAGCAGGCGTTGGCCCAGCGCAGCGCGAAGCGGGTCTTCACGGCGGCGCGCTGCTGCAGCAGGACGCGGCCGTCGGGGGCGAAGAGCAGCACCGAGAACGCGCGGTGCAGCCGGCCCGGCGCGCGGTGCGCGTCCTCGACGGTCGCGCTGCCGGCCGGGGTGCCGTCGGTGCCGACCAGCTCGACCAGTTGTTGTTCCCGGGACATGATCAGGACTCCCCCGTGACGCGGGACGCCGCGAGGCGACCCGAGATGAGCACCATCGGCACGCCGACGCCGGGCTGCGTGCCCGACCCGACGAAGACCACATTGGACAGTGTGGGGTGGAGGTTGCCAGGCCGGAAGGGGCCCGTCTGGCGCAGCGTGTGCGCGGCCGCGAAGGGGGTGCCGGCGGCCATGCCCTGGTCGGCCCAGTCGGCCGGCGTGACGAACCGGGACACCTCGAGGCCGGCGCCGAATCCGACGTACCCCCGCTGCTCCAGCGTCTCGATCAGCTCGCTGCGATAGAGGCCGGCCAGCGGCCCCCGCCAGTCGAGGAGCCGGGCGGTGAGGTTGGGCGTCGGCGCGAGGACGTAGTAGGCGTGGCGGCCCTCGGGGGCGAGCGACGGATCGGTCCGCGTCGGGTTGGTCACCAGCAGCGACGGGTCGCTCATCAGCCGGCCCTGGTCGATCACCTCGTCGAAGGTCTCCCGCCACGACCGGCCGAAGTGGATGTTGTGGTGGGCGATGGCGCCGTACTCCTGCGTCGACCCCGCGTGCAGCACCACGCAGGACGGCGAGTACCGCAGCCGCCCCAGCAGCGGGCTGCGGAACCGAGTGGGCGGGAGCAGGTCGCGGTACGCCACGGGCAGATCGGGGTTGAGCACCACCACGTCGGCCGGGAACCGGCGCCCGTCGCTGGTCCGCACCCCGGTCGCGCGGCCCGCCGAGACCTCCACCCGCTCGACCTCGGCCCCGTAGACGATCTCGACGCCGTGCTTCTCGGCCACCCCGGCCAGCGCGCGCGGGACGGCGTGGAGGCCGCCGCGGGGGAAGTACACGCCGGCGACGGAGTCGAGGTAGGCGATGACGGCGTAGAGGGCCAGGGCCTGGTGCGGGGCCACGCCGGCGTACATGGCCTGGAAGGAGAAGATCCGGCGGGTGCGGGGGTCCTTGAAGTACGAGTCGACCTTGGACTGCAGGCGCCCGAAGCCGCCGCGCCGGATCAGCCGCCACAGGTTGGCCGTGACCAGGTCGCGCGGGCGGTCGAGGTTGCGGTCGATGAAGTCGTCGCGCTGCAGCGCCCACAGCTCGCGGGCGTGGTCGACGAAGCGGAGGTAGCCGTCGGCCTCCCGCGATCCGCAAACCCGCGCCACCTCGCCGGCCATCCGGGCGGTGTCGGCGATGACGTCGAGCGTGCTGCCGTCGGGGAAGTGGGCACGGTACGCCGGGTCGAGCTTCGTCATCGGCAGCCACGCGCTCAGATCCTCGCCGACGGTGCCGAGCAGGTCGGCGAGGATCTCGGGCATGGTCAGCACGGTCGGCCCGGTGTCGAACTCGTAGCCGTCCACGACGAGCCGCCCGGCCCGCCCGCCCGGCTGGTCCTCGCGCTCGAGCAGCGTGACCGCCCGGCCCGCGGCGGCGAGGCGGATGGCCGCGGCCAGCCCGCCCAGTCCCGCGCCCACCACGACGACGCGGTCCGTCGGGCCACTCACGGTTCGCATGGCAGCCCCTTCCGCGTTTGCTGTGGCTCAGTCGACCAGCGTTTCCTGTGGCTCAGGGTGGAAGCGTAGCGTAGGCTCGGCCTTGCGTCGATCGCTGCGTCGATTCGTCGCGAACCAGGAGGTCAGATGGATGCGCCCCTAGCCGCCGCCTATGAGCGGTGCCGCGCACTGCACCGGCACCACGGGCGCACCTACTATCTGGCGACGCAGCTGCTGCCCAAGTGGAAACGACGGCACGTGCACGCGCTGTACGGATTCACCCGGTACGCCGACGAGATCGTCGACCGCATGGGCGGCGCGACGCCTCGGGAGCGCACGGACGAGCTCGCCGCGTGGTCGGCCGAGTTCCTGCACGGCCTGCGCGGCGGGCATACGGGCGACCCCCTGCTACCCGCGGTTCTGCACACCATTCAGGTCTTCGACATCGACCTCGAGGACTTCCGCAAGTTCCTGCACAGCATGGCGATGGACCTGACCGTCACGTCCTACGAGACGTACGATGACCTGCTGCTCTACATGGACGGCTCGGCGGCGGTGATCGGCACGATGATGCTGCCGATCCTGGAGTCCTCCGATCGCGCGGCCGCCCGCGAGCCCGCCCGCCAGCTGGGCCTGGCCTTCCAGCTCACCAACTTCATCCGGGACGTGGCCGAGGACCTGCAGCGGGGGCGGATCTACCTGCCGCAGCAGGACCTGCGCGCCTTCGGGGTCTCGCGGGCCGACCTCGAGCAGGCCCTCGCCGCGCGCCGCAGTTCCCCGAAGATCAAGAGCCTGATTCGGTACTGCGTGAGCCTGGCCAGGCGGCACTACGCGCTCGCCGCGCCGGGCATCCCCATGCTGGCGCCCGCCTCGCAGGCGTGCATGACGGCGGCGTATCGGCTGTACGGCGGGATCCTCACCGAGATCGAGGCGCAGGACTACGACGTGTTCGTCCGCCGGGCCGCCGTGCCGGCCTGGCGCAAGCTGGCCGTGGCCCTGTCCTGCGTGCTCGCGCGGCCCTCGGTGCCGGCCGACGTTCTGGACATTCCCCGCCAGCGCGACGATGCCGACGTGCTGGACCTGCGGGGCACCGCGGCATGAAGGTCGCCGTCGTGCTCTTCACCCGCGACCTGCGGGTGCACGACCACGCGGCGCTGGCCGCCTCCGTGCGGGCGGCGGAGCACGTGGTGCCGCTGTTCGTGCACGACCCCTCCCTGCCCGCCGGCTCGAATCGGCGGAAGTTCCTCGACGGCTGCCTCTTGGACCTCGCCGCCTCGCTGCGGCAGCGGGGCGGCGACCTGGTGACGCTGCGTGGCGACCCGGTGGACTGCGCGCTCCGGGTGGCCCGGCAGGTCGGGGCCTCGGGCATCGCGGTGTCGGCCGACGTGAGCGGGTTCGCCCGGGCCCGCTCCCAGCGGCTGGCGGCGGCCTGCGCCTCCGAGGGCGTGGCCTTCCGCGAGTTTCCCGGGGTGACCGTCGTGGAGCCGGGCGCCCTGCGGCCCGGCGGGGGCGGCTCGCACTACAAGGTGTTCACCCCCTACTACCGCGCCTGGCAGGCCTCGTCGTTCCGCGAGGTGCACGGCGCGCCGCGGCGGATCTCGCTGCCCGCGGACCTGCCGAAGTCGTGGTTCGTCACGGGCGATCCGGGCTCGATCTGCGGGGAGTCCGCGGCCCGCAAGAGGCTCTCGTCCTGGCTGACGCGCCTGGAGTCGTACGGCGAGCACCACGACGACCTCGCGGCCGACCGCACGTCGCGGCTGAGCCCGTACCTCCACTTCGGCTGCCTGTCCCCGCGCGAGCTGGTGGCGCGGGTCGACGGCCGGGCGGGCGCCGAGCCCTTCGTCCGCCAGTTGTGCTGGCGCGACTTCTACCACCAGGTCCTGTCCGCCTTCCCCGACCTGCGCCGCCGCCCGTACCGCCCCGGCGCCGAGGACCGCTGGCGCGACGAGCCGGACGCGCTGGAGGCCTGGAAGGCGGGCCACACCGGCGTCCCGATCGTCGACGCCGGCATGCGCCAGCTGCTGGAGGAGGGCTGGATGCACAACCGCGCCCGGCTGATCACCGCCGCCTACCTGACCAAGCACCTGCACCTGGACTGGCGGGCCGGCGGCGACCACTTCTACGACCTGCTCCTCGACGGCGACGTGGCCAACAACTACGGCAACTGGCAGTGGGTCGCCGGCACGGGCAACGACACGAAGCCGTACCGGCGCTTCAACCCGCTGCGCCAGGCCGAGCGCTTCGACCCGACGGGCGACTATGTGCGCCGCTACGTCCCCGAGCTCGCCGATATCCCGGGCAAGGCGATCCACGAGCCGTGGAAGCAGCCGGCCCCCACCCGCCGCGGCTACCCTTCGCCACTCGCGCTCGACGCCAAGTAACCGCCGCCAAAAGTGTCAGACCCGCCCCGTACGTTCAGGCCATGAACAGGACGCTCACCCTGGACCTCCTGGACGGCCGCCGAAACTACGAGTCCGCCGCCTACTGCGACGGCGGCGTGGTGCACCTCCGCCTGACCGGCTGGTCCGACGGCTACGCGCTCACCGAGCTGACCGCCGAGATCCCGGCCGCCGACGCCGCCGACGTGGGCGGCCTGCTCGCCTCGACCCTGAGCGCCTTCCGCGCCCCGCCCCCGGAGGAGCCCTACTTCGGCTCGCTCCTGGACGAGGCGCTGCCGTCCGGGCCGCCGCCACCGCCGCCGCAGCGGGTCCCGATATCGTGGCCGCCGCCGGGCACCCGCCCGCCCAACGCGGGCCGCCCGTGGGCCCCGGAAGACCTGGACCTGCTGGTGACCCGCGTCGAGCAGGGCGCGAGCGTCAAGACCCTGACCGCTGAATTGGGACGAACCGAGGCCGCCGTCCGCACTCGTCTGCAGATGCTGCGCTCGCCGCGCCCGTCACCCGCGCCACCCCGACCGCCCGGCCCGGCCCTGCCTCCGGCCCCCGATTGACCGGCCACGGCCAGCCCTCACGCAGCCAGCGACTGTGGGTGGCCCAGGCGCTGCGCCCCGAGGTCCCCGCGCCCCTCCCGGCGGTCCGGACGTCGTAGCCGCCGGTCCGGGCATGGCGGCCGGTCGCGTCGGCGCCCAGCCCCGAGGTCCCCACGACCTTCCCGTCGGTCCGGGCGTGGCGCCCGGTCGCCTCGGTGGCCCGCTTCGAGGTCCCCATGCCCTTCTCGGCAGTCCAGGCGTGGCGCCCGGTCGCCTCGGGGGCCTGCCCCGCGGTGGCGCCGGGCCATCGCGGCACCTTGGCGGCCCGCCCCGCGGTGCCGCCGCCCCATTGCGGCGCCTCTGCGGCCCGCCCCGCGGTGTCGTTGGCCCATCGCGGCGCCTCGGCGCGCCGGCCCGGTCCCAGCCGCACTCCCGCGGCCCGGAGCGTGGCCCCGGGCAAGCGCCGGGGAAGCCGCCCGTAGACCTCGAGCGTGGCATCCGCCGCCCGCCGCAACGCGCACGGGAACGGATGCCCGCAGGCGGCACAGAACTCCCCCGAGAGCGAGGGAAGGTGAAGCGAAACGACCTGCTGCGCCGCGGCCAGGCGGTCGGCGGCAGTCTGCGAGTAGTGCACGGTTCATCGCCTCTCGTGCGGGCTTCGTCCATCTGGCATTTGGGGGCGGGCGCCCTCACCGGCCCAACCGGTCGACAAGAGGACGCCCGCCCGTTCACCCGACCGCGCGGACCCCTTTGTCAGCACGCAACCGGGGGGTTCGGGCGCTGCGACGCTCGGTAACGAGAACATCCAGATCCTCAAACATGCACATGCAAAATGCAATACCGTGTAGCCCTCACCGCCTCTAACCTCCCCTTTACCACTCGAACGGGTGACCCCGGACCGACTCCGCCAAACCTGCCCGCGGCGACAAAACGTCCACTCGGCGCCCTCCGCCCTGCCGCCACCACGCGCTCCCGCGGGGCCTTCGCCAGTCTCGACAACGCCGCGCGGCCTGACGGAGGATGTGGTTCCGCTCCCCGACGTCGGCAGGCAACGTGACCCTCCCCGAACCGACCGCCGCCCCGGTCGCCAACGACCGGGACCGCACCGCCGAGGTCCCGCCGCCCCTCACCCCGGACGCCACACCAGCACCCGCCCTCACCGCCGAAGTCGCGCCGCCCCACACCCCGGACGCCACACCAGCCACCGCCCTCACCGCCGAGGTCCCGCCGCCCCGCACCGCGGACGCCACACCAGCACCCGCCGCCGAGGTCCCGCCGCGCCGCACCCCGGACGCCACACCAGCGCCCGCCGCCGAGGTCCCGCCGCCCCTCACCCCGGACGCCATACCAGCTCCCGTCCTCGCCGCCGAGGTTCCGCCGCGCCGCACCCCGGACACCGCACCAGCGCCCGCCGCCGACCCGTCCGAGGCAGTCGAACCCGCCGCGCCTTCGCAGCCACAGCCGCCCGCGCAACCACAGCCGGCGCCGTCGTTGCAGCCGCCCGCGCCCGTCCAGCCACCGTCGTCCTTGCAGCCGCTGGCGCCACCCCAACCGTCCGCGCATCCACAGCCGTCATCGCCCGCACCCGTGCAGTCGTCGTGGTCCTTGCAGCTGCCGGCGCCGGGGCAGGGCGCGGTGGCGGGGCGGTATCCCGGGCCGGGCTGGGCAGTGGTGCTGCCGCCGCAGCCTCGGCGGAGCTACGTCTGGGGCATCCTCTCCGCGCTGCTCGTCCTCAGCATGCTGGTGGCCCTCGGCGGGGGTGCGGCGGCGGCCTGGGCGTTGCGGGACGGGGGCGGTGCGCCGTCCGGGGTCGCCTGGGTCGACGTCCGGGACGAGGCCGGCGGGAAGGCCGTCGACGCGGTGCTGGAGCGGCGGACGGCGGCGGTCAAGAGCAAGAGCCTCGACGCGTGGATGGCGGACGTCGACCAGAGCGACGCGGCGTTCGCGAAGCGGCAGCGGCAGGAGTTCGCGAATCTCATCCGGATGCCGTTCGCGGAGCTGCGGTTCGAGCGGACAGCGCAGCCGGCGACCAAGATGGCGGCGTACCTGCCGGAGGAGTTGTTCCGGCGGTACCACGCGGCCGTGAAGGTCGTGGCGGTCACCGTGCGGCACCGGATCGACGGGCTGGACGGCCGGGCCGTGGCGACGCCGTGGCTGGCCGTGTTCGGGTTCGCCGCGGGGCGCTGGGTCATCGCCGGGGACGGCAACGGCAAGGACATGCCCACCGGGGCGCGCGGGCAGCCGTGGGACTCCAGCGGGGCGATCAGCATCGTGCGCAGCGATCGGGTGGTGGCGGTGGTCTCCAAGACCGACGGCGGGCAGGCGCTGCTGCAGATGGCGGAGACCGGGCTGCGGCGGGTGGCGGAGGTGCGGCCCGGCGGGTGGGACGGCAAGGTGCTCATCACGGCGGTCACCGACAAGCAGATCTTCGACACGTACTTCGCCGAGTCGCAGGACCGCGTGGGGCAGGTGGCGGCGATCGCGGTGCCGTACTACGAATCGGTGGCGGAGTGGTCGTCACGCAAGGCGTACGCGACCACGCGGGTCGTGTTCAACCCCACCGAGCTCAACGCGCCCACGGCCGAGCTGCAGCACGACCTCACGCACGAGTTCGCGCACGCGGCGATGGGGCCGGTCACCGGGCCGTACACGCCGCGATGGGTGGTGGAGGGGTTCGCGGAGTACGTCGCCTACCGGGACGGGAAGTACAACTCGGCGGGCATCCGGGCCGCGCTCGGGGGCCTGGAGATCAAGACGTTGCCAAGCAACGAGCAGTTCTACGCCGAGCCGCGCAACTACATCGGCGGGTGGCTCGCGTGCCGGATGATCGCCGAGACGTACGGGCAGGACAAGCTCGTCGCCTTCTACGAGGGGTTCCTGCGCATGTCCGAGGTCGACTCGGTGGCCCGGGAGGTGCTCGGGATCAGCCGCGACCAGCTCGAGCAGCAGTGGCGCGACTACGTGGCCAAGCAGCGCGGCTGAAAACGCCAGCAGCGCGCCTGAAACGCCGGCCGCGCGACTGAAGCGACGGGGAACGCCAGCAGCACGACTGAAGCGGCTGAACCGCCAGCAGCGCAGCTGGCCAACCAAAACGGCGAAGCGGCGCGCGGAGCGCCACTTCGCCGTCACGTCGAGCAGCTGGTCACGCCGGGGGCAGGCCGCCGTCGCCGTCGACGACCGTTTCCGGGGTGCCGTCCTGGTCGAGGTCGCTCATCGTGATGTCGACCTTGCCGTCGCCGTTGGTGTCGAACTGGAACAGGTCAGCCTTGCCGTCCCCGTCGGTGTCGACCGCCCAGAGGTCGGGCTTGCCGTCGTTGTTCGTGTCGCCGACGAGCAGCTCCACGCGCTCATCGCCGCGGGTCTCGACGGTCTCGTTCTCGCTCATCCGGTGGTCCTCTCACCTGACTCGGGGGCAATCGGCTTCACCGTAGGCCCTGGGCCCGCCGCGCGCGAGACCAGAAACCGACAGAATGATCAGGCCTTGACGCCCCCGGCGACCAGCGCCTTGATGGCCAGTGCGGACTCGTCGAAGCCGACGATCAGGACGGCCGTGGCCCCGAAGTACTTGATCTCCGTGGTGGCCTGGTTGAACATCTTCGGGCCGTCGTCCTGCTCGTACTTGTCCTTGGCCTCGTACTCCTTGACCAGAATGTTCTCCGCCTTGATGCCGGCGGAAACCAGGTCGGTCCGGACCCCGTCGGCGAGGCCCTTGCCGTAGGTGTCGCCGCGCGCGAGGATCGCGACCTTCGTGTGCCCGTCGCGCATGATGACGTCGGCGACCGCCTTGGCCTGCAGTACATCCGGCGGAGAGGTGCGGAAGAAGAAGCCCTTGTCCTCGAATTTGGTGAGCTCGTCCGAGGTCGACGCGGGCGAGATCATCACGCGGCCGGCCTGGGCGACCTGGGGGATGACGGCCTTGCTCACGCCGGACGCGCCGGCCCCGATGATGACCGCGACGCCGCGGGAGATGAACTGCTGGGCGGTCGCCTTGGCCACGTCGGGGTTGGTGCCGTCGTCGCCCTCCTCGACCTGGACCGGCTGGCCGAGCACGCCGCCGGCTTCGTTGATTTCCTTGATGGCGAGCTTGGCCGCGGCGAACATCGGCGGGCCCTGGAACGCCAGCGCGCCGGTCTTGGGCAGCAGCAGGCCGTACTTCAGCGGCGGCTTCTGGGTCCTGCCACCCGAGGCGGCCGGCGGGGCGGTCTTGTCCTCGGTCTTCGCGTCGCCGGCCCCGACGAACTCGGTCTTGGCGTCGTCGATGACGCTGTTGTTGCCGAAGCTCAGCACGCCGTACGACGCGGCCGAAGGCTCTCCGACGCTCGTGAAGCCACTGCTGCGCAGCGATATGCCGCGATATTTGAAGGGCTTGCCCGTCTTGGCGGCACTCAGGCAGGCGGCCACCGTGTCGCACGGGTTGTCGCCGGTGGTCACGCCGATCAGCCGCTTGGCGATCGAGGCGGGGTCGCTCGACTTGCCGGCCTCGGCGGCCAGCGCGGCGATGACGACGGCGTCGTAGGACTCGCCGGTGTAGTTGAAGCCGGCCAGCGAGGGGTCGATGGTCTTCAGGCGCCGCTTGAAGTCGTCGCTGAGCGGGGTCAGCGGGGTGGTGCCCTTCAGGCCGGCCAGCTCGGCCGGGGAGTTCTTGAACGCGTCACCGAACGAGTTGGCCATGATGCCGTCGGTGCCGTAGAGGCGCACCGTCGGGGTCGAGGCGGCATTGTTGTTACTCTGCGTATCGGACGTGCAGCCGGATGCGGCGAACGGCACTCCAATCACTGTGATCGCTCCCACGATGGCGGTGGCCAACCGTGCGCGCATGGGTGTTCTCCTCCCCAATGGCCTCCCCAGAGGTGCCGTGCGCACCTTAGCGCGGACGGCACCGCGACCTGAGTCGGGGCGCGAGTACGCTTCCCGGCATGACGGACGCGGGCACGGAATCGGAAGTCACGGACGGTAAGGCCCTGCCGGGCGTCATCTCGCTGCAGGACACCCTGCCCGAGCGCATGGGCATCGTCCTGCTGGAGGCATCGCCCGAGCGGGTCGTCGCGACCATGCCCGTGGCCGGGAACATCCAGCCGTATGGACTGCTGCACGGCGGCGCCTCGGTCGTGCTCGCCGAGACGCTCGGCTCCATCGGCGCGGCCATGCACGCGGCCCGGCTGTTCGGCGGCCTCGCGGTGGGCATCGAGGTGAACGCGACGCATCACAAGTCGGCCCGCACGGGTCTGGTGACGGGCGTGGCCACCCCGCTGCGGCTGGGCGGCATGATCGCGACCTACGAGATCGTCATCACCGACGAGGACGGCGAGCGCGTGTGCACCGCCCGGCTGACCTGCGCACTGCGGCGCTCCTGAGGAAGTTTGGCTTTTTCCGCGGTACCGCACAAAAAACCCAAAAGCCACGAGCACCTCTTGACCGCGCGGCATACGGTTGCGGCGTGGATGACCCGGGAGACGAGACACATCTGGACGCCACCCAGGTCCTGGCGTCGGCGCTCGAGGGCGACGAGGACGCCGTGGTCAAGACCTTCGACTCGGTCGTCGACCGGCGCGGCATGAGCGCCGCGTACGACGTCGCGTGGCGCCTGGCCGGCGAGATGGTGGGCGACAACCTGGCCCGCGGGCCGTGGCGGCTGGACTTCCCCGACATCGACGACGCCAACTACGACAAGCGCTGGGTGGCGCGGTTCGTCAGCGCGTATGCCAACGAGGACGCCCCGAGCGCCACGGCGCTGTTCACCGTGGCGCTGGTCGACGGCAAGCTGCCCGAGTGCCTGCTCACGCTGGCCGGCTCCACCGTGGCCACCCTCAAGCGGCGCGGTGCGGCCTAGCGCCGGCTAGAGGGTGGTGAGCTCCGCCGTCAGCACGTTGGAGAGCACCGCGCCGTCGAAACGGACCTGCCGGAGGTACCACCGCTGCAGCGGCGAGCGGGTCTGGGAGAACTGCCAGCCGCCGCGCGGGCTGTCGATCTGGCCGAGGCGCCCGATCGCCGCGTTGAGCGAGAACGAGTCCAGGCTCTTGGTCGCGTCGGTGATCGCCTTGTCGAGCACCACGGCGGCGTCGTAGGAGGCCATCGCGTACGTCGAGGGGACGGTCCCGAACGCCTTCTGGTAGTCGGCGATGAAGCGCCGGTTGGCGGCGTTGTCGAGGTCGGGCGAGTAGTTCAGCGCCGTGTAGATGTCCTTGGCCGTGTCGCCCAGCTGCTTCAGGACGAAGCCCTCGGTGAGGCTGCCAGGCGCGAAGAGCTTGAACGTCGGCGGGAAGTGTGCCGCGCGGTACTGCTTCACGAACTCGACCGCCGTGGCACCGCTGTAGATCGCGTACATCGCGGCCGCCCCGGACTGCTTGACCTGCTGGAACAGGTTGCCGAAGTCCTTGCTGCCGAACGGCGTGATCCTCGGCGTGCCGGCCACCGTGCCGCCGGCGCTCCTGAGGTTCTCGGCGAAGGTCCGGACCTCGTCGTCGTCGCCGCCCGGGCCGGTCTGCCCGACGATCGCGATCGGCCCGCCGCCGTTGGCCACGGCGTAGCGCGCGAGCGCGCTGCCCGGCTCGGTCGACACGAAGGAGGTGCGCCAGATGTACTTCGGCCCCATCAGCTGCAACTGGGCCGGCGACGCGTTGGAGCCGATCAGCGGGATCTGGGCCGCCTCGATGGTGTCCTTCATGGCGAGGAGCGACAGCGGGTTGACCACGCCGGTGACCGCGAGGACCTTCTGCTCCTTGACGAGCTTCTCCGCGGCCGCCTTGCCGGACTCGGCGGTCTCACCCTCGTCGACCTTGATCAGGTTGACCTGCCGGCCGCCGAGCTTCTGGTCGTGCAGCTGCAGGTAGAGGCTGAAGCCGTTGTCGAGCTCGTTGCCCAGGTCCTTGAACATGCCGGTCTGCGGCACGATCATGCCGATCTTGATCGGCGGGCCGCTGGGCGCGGCGGGGTTGGCCTTCGGGCTGGAGTCGCTGGTGCACGCGGCAAGGATCGGCGCGGCCGTGCCGGCCATGCCCGCGGCCGCGAACAGCCGGAGCGCTTGGCGGCGGTTCAGGTGGGACACGTGCTATTCCTCCCCGGGACCCCGAACAGCGCCGGGAGTCGACACAGCGTGGCCCTTGCACTGAGGCGCGGGCGCGCCTGAGCCTACAGCCCACGGTGCGTTTTACCGCCATCGCGCCGGAGAGTCAATCGGCGGCGAGGCTCCCGGTCCTGCTCATCCCACGCGTTCGCCCCTGGTCACGGTGCCGAAAGCGGCCAGCACGGCCGGCCACGCGCCCGACAGGGGATCGATCACGGCGAAGTGCCCGGCGCCGGCGAGCTCCACCAGCGTCGTGTCGTCACCGGCCCGGCGGGCCGACCGACAGTAGTCGCGCGACAACGAAATGGGCACGATGTCGTCGTCCTCGCCGTGGACGAGCACGGTCCGCACCCCCGAGGGCAGGTTGGCCATCGGGTCGGCCGAGGCGTACGCGTTCGGCACCGCGTCGGGCGCCCCGCCGAGCAGGTCGGCCACGGCGCCCTCGTCGAGGTCGAGCTCGTACGCGCGCCTCAGGTCGGCCACCGGGGCCAGCGCGACCACCCCGCCGACGGCGTCGGGGGCGACGGCGGCGTACCACAGCGCGAGGTGCCCGCCGGCCGAGTGCCCGGCGAGGATCGGCCGGTCGACCTTGACGGGCCGCAACCCGCGGTGCGCCACCTCCTTGGCCAGCAGGTCCGGCACCGCCACCGCCGCCGCGGCCACGTCGGAGAACGTCCCGGGCCACCCGCCCCCGGTCTGCCCGGTCCGGCGGAACTCGATCGTCGCGACGGCGTACCCGCGGGCCGCGAGGTCGGCCGACAGCGGCCCCGCGTGGGCGCGGTCCCACTCGTCCCGCCAGAACCCTCCGTGCACGAAAAGGACGAGCGGCGCATCCGGTACCTCGGGCAGCCGCACATCGGCGACATGATCGGGATGCTCGCCATAGCGCAGCGTGAACTCCGGCGGCGGGGCCGGGCGGTGCAGCACGTCACGCGGATCACTCGTCACCGGGAGACGTTATCGCGTCACGAAGGGTGGCAACAGGGGGCCGGTTCGGTACCCCCTTGGTGGCCGGGCCGGGGACCTTAGGCAAAACTAGGAACCATGGCAGAAGAGGCGCAGGACGAGTCGCGCACCGTGCTGGTCGTCGGTCCCGACGGTCGGCCGCTGGGCACGATGTCCACGGGCGAGGACGAGAACGCCGAAGACCCGAGCAAGCTGATCGAGCAGCCCGCCAAGGTCATGCGCATCGGCAGCATGATCAAGCAACTCCTCGAGGAGGTCCGCGCCGCCCCGCTCGACGAGGCCGGCCGCCAGCGCCTGAAGGAGATCCACCGCCGCTCGATCACCGAACTGGAGGACGGCCTGGCCACCGAGCTGCGCGAGGAGCTGGAGCGGCTGTCCCTGCCCTTCGACGACGACGTCACCCCGAGCGAGGCCGAGCTGCGCATCGCCCAGGCCCAGCTGGTCGGCTGGCTGGAGGGCCTCTTCCACGGCATCCAGGCCGCCCTGGTCGCCCAGCAGATGGCCGCCCGCGTCCAGCTCGAGCAGATGCGCGGCCGCCCGGCCCTGACCGGCGGCCCGGGCGGCAACCTGCCGGGCCAGCCCGCCCACGCTCCGTCGGGCACGGGTCAGTACCTGTAAGAGTGGTTCCCGGGCGGACCGCCGGCGCCCCTTCTCGGGTCTCCGGCGGGTCCGCCCGTCCTCATACCCGCCACCGACCCGCCGCAGCCCGACGGGACGATGAGGTGTCCGCCCAACCCAGCCGTGGCGAACCGCCTGCCCGGCCATCCTGTCCTAGTCGGATACGCCCCTAGACACGCCAGCATCCGGATTTATCCGCTTATCGGACAAGCGTCAGTAGTTGTAGAGCCGCTCGAGATAGGCCGCCACCCCGTCGTCCTCGTTGGTGCTCGAGGTGATGTCGGCCGCGGCCGCGCGGACCGCCGGATGGGCGTTGGCCATCGCCACGCCCCGGCCGGCCCAGGTCAGCATGGCCAGGTCGTTGGGCATGTCGCCGAAGGCGATCACGTCGGCCGGGGTCAAGGCGTGGGAGCGGGCCACCCGGTCCAGCGCCGACGCCTTCGTCACGCCGGCCGCCGAGACCTCGACCATGCCGCTGGACGATGAGTTCGTGGCCTCGGCCAGGCCCTGCAGGCAGGCGCCCACGCGGGCGGTGAACTCGTCCGGGGCCTGGGCGCCGGCCCGGACCAGCAGCTTCGAGGCGGGGCGGGTGAGCATCTCGGCGTAGGAGCACGGGCCGACCGACCCGTGGTCGACCTCCCACGAGCCGACCTGGAACTCGGGCTCGTGGCGCATCTGGCGGCCGCCGTCGCGCTCGACCGCGAAGACGACGCCGGGGACCGCGGCGCGCAGGCGGGTGCAGGCCTCGGCGAGGACGTCGGCCTCGATGGGGGTGCTGTGGACGATGGTGTCGGTGGACGGGTCGTAGGTGGCAGCGCCGTTGGCGCAGATGGCCAGGGCACGGACGCCCAGTTGCTCGTACACCGGGAAGATCCACCGGATCGGGCGGCCCGTCACCAGGACGATGAACACGCCGGCGCGCTCCAGGCGGCGGAAGACCTCGACGGTGCGCGGGCTGACCGTGCGGTCGTTGCGGACCAGCGTGCCGTCCAGATCCGTGGCGACCAGTTTCACAGCCTCAACATAGCTTCCAGGTACGTGGCCACGCCGTCCTCGTCATTGGTGAGCGTCGTCTCGTCGGCCAGGGCGCGCAGGTGGGGGTGGGCGTTGGCGACGGCGACCCGGGCGAAGCCGGCCCAGCGGAACATCGGGATGTCGTTGGGCATGTCGCCGAAGACCAGCACGTCGCCCGGGTCGATGCCGAGGGCGGTGGCGACGACCATCAGGCCGGTGGCCTTGTCGACGCCGGGCGGGCAGATCTCGATGTAGCCGAGGCCGGCCTGCGTGACCGTGGCGATGTCGGGCGGGATGATGCGCTGGGCGGTGGCCAGCAGGTCGTCCACGTCGCACACGGGGTGGCGAGCGAAGCCCTTGATGACCGGGCCGGTGAGGCACTCGGCGCGGACGCGGGCCTCGACGGCGTCGTAGCGCCAGTTCGGATCGGTGTCGCCCCACAGCGGGGCCTCGTGGTGGTCTCCGGCCTCGATGAGCACCGACAGGGTGCCCACCTCGCGCTCCAGGCGGCCCAGCACGTCGGCCAGGACCGCGCCGTCGAGGCGCTCGTCGCGCAGGACGAGCGGGTGCTCGGGGTCCCGCACGTCCAACACCCGGCTGCCGCCGCCCATCACCAGGAAGTCGGCGGCCGGGATGTCCCGGCGAACGAGTTCGGTGAGGCGGGGGCCGCGGCCGGTCGCGCCGACGACGTGAATGCCCGCCGCACGGACCCGGGCAAGGACCTCGCGGGTGTACTCGGACACGCTCTCGTCGCTGTGCACGAGCGTCCCGTCGAGGTCCGTCGCGATCAGTTTCGGTAGGCCAGAACCGCGCATGTGTGCTGCTCCTTCCGCATCAGCGGGGCAGCAACCGTACCTCCCTCACCCCCACCGGTGACAGGCTGCGAATAAAACTCGACCGAACGTTTACTGGAACGTCTTACAGGCGCACCTACTGGTACTGCGCAGGAACCACAGGCGTAACAGTGAGCTCCAGCGGCTCGCCGCCCTCGATCTCCTCGGTCCGGCGGCGCCGGCCGCGCGACGGGAACCGCACCGTCGCGAGCACCAGGGCGGCGGCGAATATCAGGACGGCGGCGTAGGCGAGGTAGTACCCCGGGCCGGTCTGCACGTTCTTGCTGTCCACCATCAGCGCGGCGTAGGTGGTGCTGCCGAGGTGGAGGATGACCGGGTGCAGGCCCAGCAGGATGAGGACGTTCACGCCCAGGAGGCCGGCCGCCGCGCCGGTGGCGATGCGGCGGGCCGGGCCGGTCACCGAGAGCACCACGGCGACCGCGGCCACCGCCAGGGCGAGCGTGAAGAGGTACACCGTCACGTGTGAGCTGGTGAGATACGCCATCGGCACGCCCACGGTGCGGCCCGCCGCCGACTGGTCGACGAGGTCCGGGTCGAAGGTCGGGCGGCCGCCGGCGCCCAGCGACAGTTCGGCCCAGGGCAGGTACTGCGCCACCCCCGCCAGCCCGAGCCCGGCCACCCCGGCGACGAGCGCGAAGACGTTGGGGCGGGTCCGCTCCTGCGGTACCGGATCCGGCGTTTCGGCACTTGGCTCCTCCACCGGTGCGGGGGGAACGATGTCCGGCATGGCGAGGGGCTGCTCAGGCATAGGCGCATGCTAGAGGGCGGAGCGCTCAGGCGTATGCCCCCCGAGGCGCCCTTTCCGAGGGCGATCGATCCGCAGGCGAAACCGAGCGGCGGCGCGAGCCCTCCAGCGGCAGTGACGAGCGCCACGCCGATGCGGGCGGTCACGAGCGCCGGGACGGGCCCGACGCCGTCCAGCCACGGCACGAGGCTGGACGCATCGTCGCTGAGCAGGCCGAACAGGGCGGGTGCCGCATCGGTCCGGATTGCCGTGATCCGCGCCGGTTTGCCGGGCAGCAACTTCCTCCCTTGCGAATGCCTGGCTCGTGCCACCCGGGTCACGCGATGGGCTAGCGTCTGGTTCATGCCAACTCGCGTTTCTTCCGCCCGCTGGGAGGGCGATCTCCGCTCCGGCTCCGGCACCGTCGCCACCGGCTCGGGCACGTTCCAGGGCAACTACTCCTTCCCGTCCCGCTTCGAGAGCGGCGAAGGCACCAACCCCGAGGAGCTGGTGGCCGCGGCCCACGCCGCCTGCTACTCGATGGCGCTCTCCAACGGCCTGGCCAAGGCCGGGCACACCCCGACGTCGGTCGAGACCTCCGCGGCGGTGCAGTTCGGGCCGGTCGAGGGCGGCTTCGCCATCACCCGCATCGACCTGACCACGCGCGGCGACGTGCCCGGGCTCGACGCCGCCGAGTTCGAGAAGTTCGCGCAGGAGGCCAAGGCCGGCTGCCCGATCTCCAAGGCGCTGGCGGCCGTCGAGATCACGCTCGACGCCCAGCTCGTCTGACGTTTGCCGGAACGTTGTTGAGAGGGTTCCCGTTTTCGGGGACCCTCTTCGCATGCCGGTAAGCATGAGCAAGGAGCGGTTCGAGGAACTGGTGGGCGAGGCGCTCGACGAGGTGCCCCCGGAGCTGCTCGACCTCATGGACAACGTGGTCATTCTGGTCGTCGACAACGCCCCGCCGGACGATCCGGACCTGCTGGGCCTCTACGAGGGGCACGCGCTGACCGAGCGCGGCTGGGACTACGCGGGCGTGCTGCCCGACCGGATCTCGATTTACCGTAAGCCGATCCTCGCCATCTGTGACGATGAGGACGACGTCGTCGAGGAGGTGGCGATCACCGTGGTGCACGAGATCGCCCACCACTTCGGCATTTCCGACGAGCGGCTCCACGAGCTGGGCTGGGACTAACCGGGGACCGGGGCACGGGCGAGGCGTTCACGATGCGCCTCGCCGGGCAGGGCTTCGTGGTCGTGCAGCCGTCGGAGGAGCGCCCGCACGCCTCCCCGACTGACTCCCGAACCGGTCGCGGGAGCTAACGGGCCCTACATGCGCTGGTCGCGGGCCTTCTGCCGTTCGCTACGCTGCCCGTCGTGCGAGGTGACATCTTCAAGGCCGAGAATATGGCCCAGCCCCCGACCCAGGTAGGCATGAGCCTGCAACACTCCAGGTGCGTCAAGTACGCGGTCAACGGCGAGGTTCTCGCCCGTCAGGGCGCCATGGTCGCCTTCCGCGGCGGCCTCGCCTTCGAGGTGAAGAGCCAGGGCGTCGGCAACTTCCTCAAGCGCGCGGTCACCGGCGAGGGCGTGTCCCTGATGAGCGTGCGCGGCCAGGGCGAGGTGTGGTTCGCCTCCGGCGCGGCCGAGTGCTTCATCCTGGACCTCGAGCCGAACGACGCACTGTCCATCAACGGGCGCAACGTGCTCTGCTTCGAGCCGTCGCTGCGGTACGACATCCAGATGGTCCGGGGCGCCGGCATGTTCGGCGGCGGCCTCTTCAACTGCGTCTTCACCGGCCAGGGCCGGCTCGCCATCGTCTCCGAGGGCCCGCCGGTGGTGATCCCGGTGAGCCCGCAGGCCCCGGTCTGCGTCGACACCGACGCGGTCGTGGGCTGGTCGAGCAGCCTGCAGACCACCATCCAGAAGAACCAGAGCCTCAAGTCCGTGCTGCGCGGCGGCTCGGGCGAGCTGTTCCAGCTGGCGCTGCAGGGCCAGGGCTTCGTGATCGTGCAGCCGAGCGAGGGCAAGCCGTCCCCCGCCCAGCAGAGCAGCGGTGGCGGCCTCCTCGGCGGCGTCCTGGGCGGCTGAACCTACGAGGTTTCTCCGGCGCGCAGCCTGGCCAGCCAGGCTGCCGCGTCGGCGAAGTCCTCGTCGGCCAGGCCCGGCGCCGGGCGCGGGGGCGGGTCGCCGTTTGCGGCCCGCGGGTAGGAGCCGAGGAACCGCACGTCGGCGCAGACGCGCCGCAGCCCCTGCAGCGCCTCGCCCATGGCCAGGTCGGCGACGTGCCCGCCGCAGTCGAGGAAGAAGACATACCGCCCCAGGCGCTCGCCGGTCGGCCGGGACTCGATGCGGCTCAGGTTCACCCCGCGCACCGACAGCTCGGTGAGCACGGACAGCAGCGCACCGACCCGGTCGTGCGCGATGTAGACGGCCAGCGTCGTGCGGTCGTCGCCGGTCGGCGGGGGCAGCGGCCCCGGGCGGGCGACGAGGGCGAAGCGGGTCATCGCGTCCGGGATGTCGGCGATGTCCTTGGCCAGGATGTGCAGGCGGTACCGCGCGGCGCCGATCTGCGCGCAGATGGCCGCGTCGAACTCGCCCTCGGCGGCGCCGATGGCCGCGGCGCCGTTGGACAGCACGTCGAGCACCGTCGCGCCCGGCACGTGCTCGCGCAGCCAACGGCGGCACTGCGCGCCGGCCTGCGGGTGGGCGGCGACGGACCGCACCGAATCCAGCGGCCTGTCCTCGCGGGCGGCGAGGACGAACTGCACCGGGATCACCACCTCGCGGGTGATCATGAGCGGGTCGCCGCCGGCCAGCTCGTCCAGCGTCACGCCGACCTGGCCGCCGATCGAGTTCTCCAGCGGCACGAGGGCCGCGTCGGCGTCGCCGCTGCGCAGCGCGTCCAGGGCCTCGGGGACGCTGCGTGCGGGGGTCAGGACGCCGTGCTCGGCGGCGGGGATGGTCTTGAGCGCCTGTTCGGAGAAGGTACCCTCCGGACCCAGGTACACGAACCGCGTCGGCGGCACACCAGGCATACCACCCAGCGTAGTCAGCAGCCGACGGCGCCCACGAACGCGGGGGGTGCCGTGGCGCGCACCTCGACCGTGCACGGGTCGGTGCCCACGGTGACGACGGTCAGCGCCGAGGGTTCACCCTTGGTGATCACCTGCAGCGGTTCGCTGCCGGTCACGGTGAGCACGGTGTACTGCCACAGCCCCGCGCACACCGGCTGCTTCTGCACGCTCACGCCGGTGCCGGTGGGCAGGTTGGCCCGGGCCCGCCGGACCGCGGCGATGACCTGCTCCCCGCTCGGGCGGCCGTTGCAGTAGCTGATGTACCCCTCCGGGAACCCGGTCGGGCTGGGCGAGGCGCTGCGGCTCGGCGACGCGGCGCGCGACGGCGGCAGGTACGGCGTCGACTCCGTGGCGGTCGGCGTGCCGGGCTCCCCGAAGAGCGGGACGGGGCTGATGAGCGACGGTCCGGGTGACGGCGCGGTGCGGGTCGGCGCCTCGGCCGGATGCCGGCAGGCACCGAGCAGACATCCAAGCCCGACGATCGCCAGCATGATGCCCGCCCTTCGCATCCGCCCATCGTAAGAGGGGCAGATGACGGGAGGAAGTGCAGACGACGGGAGGAAGTCAGGTGTTGACCCGGTGCCCGGCGTCGCCCAGGGCGGCCACGGCCTCGCTCAACCGCACCGCCGGGACCAGCAGATAGTCGGTGTCGAAGGTGGAGAAGGCGAAGATGTTCACCCGCGCTTCAGCCAACGGCGAGATGATGGACGCAAGGATGCCGGTCAATGCGAGCTGGACCGGGCCGGCGACCCGCAGGCAGCGCCACGGGGCCTCGACGGTGGTGCCCTCGGGGGGCAGCAGTCCGACGACGTCGGCGGGGCAGAGGATGGAGACCTCGTCCGGCGTCCAGGTCACCGAGATGACCTCCTCGCCCGACGCGGTGGCCTCGGCGAGCCCGGCGGGCATCGGCGATCGGGCCGGGAGCCGGCAGATCGCGTAGTCGCCCGGCAGGAGCGTGAGGTCCAGCATGCTAGGAGCGTAAGGCCCCAACGCGCACCGTGGCGATGTGCGTGATCTCCGTAACTCCGTATTGACGAACTTCTGCCCTATTGGATTAACGAGAAGAAGGTCAGCGAGCCTACGACCTTGCCGTCGTCCTTGAGCGGGGTGGCGATCGCGTCGAAGGTGCACGGCGCATCGGCGCACTTGATGCGCACCAGGCCGCGAGCCAGCCGCCCCGACGTCAGCGCGAGCAGCGCGGGCATCCGGGTCACCTCGGTCTGCTCCAACGCGTTGCCGTCGCCGAAATCGAGCAGCTGCAGCACCCCGTTGCCGTCGAGCAGCGGGCGGTTGAGCGGCGAGCCGCCGAGGCCCAGCATCTCCTCGAATGACGCCGACATCGCCACCACGACCACGTCAGCGTCGATCACCAGGCAGGGCTCGGCCGCCCCGTCGACGGTCGCGCCCCAGCGGTCCAGGGACGACTCGGCCGGATCTTGGGAGCGGCCCCGCGCGCGTGCTTGGTGCGGGTCGGAGATGGAGAACTCGACGTGCTGCGGCACAGCGCCTCCTCAGGCACCGCTCGTGCGAATGCGAACACCCGGCGTTTCGGCCCGATCGACGATCGCATCGCTTCCGGCCACCTCGAAGAGGCTACTCCGCGTGACCCCGCTTGTCAGTGCCCACCTGCTCACCCTCGCGGTACCAGCGGTAGTCCTCGGCGAGGTCGCCGTAATCCGGCTGGAACCAGGTGCCGGGGTGCACGGCCAGCGCGAACACCTTGTCCACCGTCTCCGCGGCGAGCCGGTGGCCGCGGGCGTTGAGCACCCGGGGCAGCTCGTGGTACGCGGTGACGAGGCAGCCCTTGGGCACCCCGTAGAAGGCGATCCGCCCGGTGCCGGCGAAGGCCAGGACGGGCATGACGGGGATCGACACGCCCGCACTGCGCGACAGCGCCTCCGAGGTGGCCTTGGCCTCGCGGCGGGCCTCCTCGACGTACCGCGGCCGCTTCCCGTCGATCTGGACGACATCGCCGGCGAAGGAGACCCGGCTGCGCCCGTGGTCCTTGACCGTCACGGCGAAGACGCCGCCCGGGCCGACCGCGAGGAACCCGATGCGCTCGGCGCCGCCGAGCTCACGCAGGTCGAGCACGTGCCATTCGTCGCCCAGGTGGCCGATCAGCGTGCCGATGCGGCGGTAGAGGCGGCTGTGTGCCGCTTCCTCCCGGCGCGTCTCGCGCTCGGCCCGACGGGTGCGAACCCAGTCGATGGGGGTCGTGCGCCCCGCGTCGACGATGACGCGCTGCTCGAACCCTTCGGGCTGTGAATCTTGACCGCTGTACAGGACGTCGGTCATCCCGCACACCTCCGATGTCGCCGCTTCGGTTGCGTGTGTCCCAACACCGTACGTGAGCGAGTGTGCACTGCGCATGACCGGAAGCCGGAATGACATGGAATGACTGGGATGAATGCCACATTCACGACGGGTCATGAATTTCACATGGTGACAATCGGATGCTATCCGGCCCCCCGTTAGGCTGACCCCATGAGTGTCGACAACGAGGTCGGACGCCTGGTCACGGTGCTGCTGCACCGCCCCGGGCCGGAGCTCGCCCGGCTGACCCCGCGCAACAACGACTCGCTGCTCTTCGACGGCGTCCCGTGGGTCGGCCGCGCCCAGGAGGAGCACGACGCGTTCGCCGCGGCGCTGCGGGCCCACGGCGTGGAGGTGCTGTACCTCGCCTCGCTCCTGGCCGAGACGCTCACCGTCGAGGCGGCCCGGGCCGAGGTCTGCGCGGCCGTGCTGGCCGACGTCCGGCTCGGCGACACGCTGCGCGAGCACGTGGCGGCGCACCTGACCGGCCTGACCCCGGCGGAGCTGGCCACCACGCTCATCGCCGGGCTGTCCCGGGCCGAGCTCGGCCGGGGCGGCGGCCTGGTGCACGCGCTCATGGCCCCGGGCGACTTTGTGATCGACCCGCTGCCCAACCTGCTCTTCACCCGCGACTCGTCGGTGTGGATCGGCACCCGGGTGGCGGTGACGAGCCTCGCCATGCCCGCGCGGCGCCGGGAGACGACCCTCACGCACGCCATCTATCGGCATCATCCACGCTTCAGCGGTACCGCAGAGATCTACGACCCCGCCCTGGAGCACCTCGAGGGCGGCGACGTGCTGCTGCTCGCCCCGGGCGTGCTCGCGGTCGGCGTCGGCGAGCGGACCCGCCCGTCGGGCGCGGAACGACTGGCCCGCCGCTGCTTCGCCGCCGGGCTCGCCCACACGGTGCTCGTGGTGCCGATCGCCCAGGAGCGGGCCACCATGCACCTCGACACCGTCTGCACCATGGTGGACGTCGACGCGGTCGTGATGTACCCCAACGTGGCCAGCTCCCTGCAGGCCTGGACGCTGACGGCCGAGACACTCACCGGCCCGGCCCCGTTCCTCACCGCCGCGGCTGCCGCGATGGGCATCGACACCCTGCGGGTCATCGACACCGGCCTCGACCCGGTGACCGCCGAGCGCGAACAGTGGGACGACGGCAACAACACCCTCGCGATCGCGCCGCGCCTCTGCGTGGCCTACGAGCGCAACGTGGAGACCAACGCGCAGCTGGAGCGGCAGGGCATCGAGGTCATCCGGATCTCGGGCTCGGAGCTGGGCTCGGGCCGGGGCGGACCTCGCTGCATGTCCGCCCCGATCGCACGCTCGCTCTCCTAACCCTTTGTAGCCCTGCTGGCCGCCCTGACAACCGGAGCAGGAGCAGACCGGGGGCGTATCGCGGGTGTCCGATAAGTCGGGCGCTGGCGCGCCACGACTTATCGGATTTATACCCCGACGGTGGTTTCCAGGGGTCGTTGCAACACGGCGTTTCAGTTGGTGGTGAGGAACTGGGCGAGGCGTTCGGCTGGGGTGTCCCAGCCGAGGGTTT
>NZ_JBFAZW010000041.1:0-81888 GCF_040682015.1 Dactylosporangium sp. NPDC051485 | reverse complement strand
CACCGCCCACCACAACCACCACCAACCCCGACACCATCGAGAACACCCTCACCACCATCTGGCAACAGACCCTCCACCTCAACCACATCAACCCCCACGACAACTTCCTCGACCTCGGCGGAGACTCGCTGGATCTCATGCGCGTCCGGGCGCGCATCGATGAGAAGCTCGGTGTGCACCTGTCCATCGCCGAGCTCTTTCAGCACCCCACCGTGCGGTCCCAGGCCCGTGCGGTGGCCGGTCGCCTGCCCGGCAGCGCTGCGCCGGGCGCCACCCTCAGTGGGGCCTCTGCGGACAGCGTGTGCATCGCCGCCGACCGGCACGAGCCGATCGCCATCGTGGGCCTGGCGTGCCGGTTCCCAGGCGCGGCCGACGCCGCCGAGTTTTGGGACCGGCTTCTGGCCGGCGACGAGCTCATCGGTCCTTCACCGGACTGCGAAGACCGGAAACCCGAAGGTGGCTGGGTGTGCGCGCACGGACCGATCGCACACTTCGACCGCTTCGACGCGGCGTTCTTCGGCTACAGCGCCCGCGAGGCCGAAGTCCTGGACCCGCAGCAGCGCGTCTTCCTGGAGCTGTCCTGGGAAGCGCTGGAAGATGCCGGCATCGACCCCGAGCGCACCGCCGCACCCGTCGGCGTGTTCGCCGGCACGGGCCACAACGGGTATCTCCTGCACAACGTGCTTCCCCACCGCCAGCGGCTGGACCCCAGCGGCCGGCTCTCGCAGTTGCTCGGCGGCTCCCTGGACGCGCTGCACCTGCTCGTTGCGAACGACAAGGACTTCCTCGCGCCCAGGGTCTCGTACCGGCTCAACCTGACCGGACCGAGCATCACCGTGCAGACGGGCTGCTCGACTTCGCTCGTCGCGGTGCATCTCGCGGTGCAGAGCCTGCGTTCCGGCGAGTGCGGCGTTGCACTGGCCGGCGGGGTGTCGATCCGGGTACCCCACGGCCGCGGTTACCTCTTCGAGTCCGGCGGCATCACCTCACCCGACGGTCACTGCAGGCCCTTCGACGCCGATGCTGCGGGCACCGTGTTCACCAGCGGAGCCGGCGTCGTTGTCCTCAAACGCGTGACCGACGCACTGCGCGACGGCGACTCCATCTATGCCGTGATCCGGGGATCGGCCGTCAACAACGACGGGGCGACGAAGATCGGTTTCACGGCGCCGAGCGTGACCGGCCACGCCGAGGTGGTGCGGCGAGCCCTGGCCGATGCTGCTGTATCGCCGGCCTCGATCGGCTACGTCGAAGCCCACGGCACAGCCACGACCCTGGGCGATCCAGTCGAGATCGCCGCTCTCAGCACGCCGTACTCCGGCGCATCCACAGCCGGTGGCCAGTGCCTCATCGGCTCCGTTAAAGGCAACATCGGTCATACCGACGTCGCCGCCGGCGTCGCCTCCTTGATCAAGGTCGCACTGGCGGTGCGAGACGGCGTCGTCCCGCCCAGCATCAACTTCGAACGCCCGAACCGTGAGATCGACTTTGGCGCCACACCGTTCACGGTCGTGACCCGGAGGACGCACTGGGAAGGCAGCCCACGCCTGGCCGGCGTGTCCTCGCTCGGCGTCGGCGGCACGAACGCACATCTGATCCTGGAACAACCGCCCTCGATACCGCACGCAGAGCCTCCAGAAACCCCGCAGCTGTTCGTTGCCTCGGCGCCCTCCGCTGAACGACTCGACCGGGTCGTTGCAGTTCTACACCCCGTCACGCAGGCGGCGTCCGCCGCAGTCCTCGCCGCCGCCGCACACACGCTGCGGACTGGACGGCGGCAATTCCCTCACCGTCACTACTGGCTGGTCGGTGCTGGACAGGCGGCCGAACCGATCCGGGCAGCGGGCGGCGGCCGCCTGTCGGACGCACCGCCGAAGATCGCCTTCCTTTTTCCCGGACAGGGCATGCAGTACACCGGCATGGGCCGATACCTGTACCAGCACGAAGGCGCCTATCGTCAGGCGTTTGACGAATGCGGCGACCTGCTGCGCCATCTCATGCGGCTGGACCTACGAGAGGCCGTCATGGGGCAGCCATCGCACGAGCCCAGCCCGCTCGCCTCCACCGAGGTCGCACAGCCCGCGCTCTTCGCCGTCATGTACGCGCTCGCCTCAACACTGCTCCGGTGGGGCCTTCGGCCCGACGTCATGGCTGGTCACAGCCTGGGCGAGGTCGTGGCGGCCACGGTCGCCGGCGTCTTCTCCCTCGACGACGCCCTACGGTTCGTCGCCGCACGGGGCGCAGCCATGGCCGCCTGCGCGCCGGGCGCGATGCTCGCTGTCCGTGCCGCACCGGCCGACGGACAGCAGACCCTGCCGGCCGGCCTCACGATCGCTGCGATGAACGGCCCGCGGGACATCGTCGTGACCGGACCGCAGGAGGCGATCGCGCAGTACGCCAACGATTGCCGGCGCCGGAACTGGGCCATCCGGCCGCTGGCCTCGAATCGCGCGTTTCACTCGCCGGCGATGCTACCCGTCGCCGACGCCCTGAAAGCCGTCCTCGAGGGCGTCGCGCTTCGGGAGCCTCAACTGCCGATCATGTCCACCGTCACGGGCGACATGCTCGGCACCGAGGCCGCCGACCCCTCCTACTGGATCGACCAGGCAATCAGGCCGGTGCTGTTCGGGGCGGCCGTCGACCGAATCGCGCAGCTGGGCCGGCCGCTCATGGTCGAGGTCGGACCGGGCGACGCCCTCACCGGTCTGGCACGCCGGGCCGTCGGCCGTGGGACCATGACGGTGGCGCCGATCATCGGGTGCGAGACGTCGGAGACCGCCGAACGCGCCGCCATCCTGGATGCGATCGGCGGGCTGTGGCAGGCCGGCGCCGAAATCGACTGGCCACGGCTGGAGCTTCTCGGCGGGGCCAGGAAGACCTCGCTGCCCACATACCCGTTCGACCGGCAGCGCTACTGGCTCGACCCGCCCGACCTACTCGACCCGCCCGGGCCGGGCGTGCCCGGTGAAGCCTCCGACGGCACGGCCGCCGCCCAGGCGGCCGACGGCGAGATAACCGTCCTCATTCCGGGCTGGTCGCGGCGCCTGCTGCGCCCCGCCCCCGCGACGGTCGAGCGCGCACCCAGCGCGGACCTGCTCATATACGCCGATCCCGGCGAGTTCGTCAACGGACAGATCTTGGTGGATCGCCTGTCGTGCGGGGCCACGGTGCGGGTCCGCCGCGGAGACAGGTTCGATCGGCTCGGACCCGACGAGTTCGTGGCCGACCCCACGGCCGAGGACGATCACCGCCAACTTTTCGCGATGCTCGCCCGCGAGGGCCGAAGCGTCAGCCGCGTGCTCTTCGCCTGGCCGCTGACCCGGCAGCAGACCGGATCGTCGCGCCACGCTGACCCCGCGGGCCTGTTCCGCAGCCTGCTGTTCGCCTATCGCGGCTGGCGCCGGGCGTTCCCGTCCGCCCACGGCACCATCGACGTCCTAGGCCAGAACGGCTGTGCAGTCCTGGACACGGACTCACCGGATCCAACCGGCGCGCTGCTCACCGGCCTCGTGACGGTCATCGGCCAGGAAGACCAACTCGTCGACGTACGCTATATCGACCTGGACCCGTACGGCCCCGCTCGGTTGGACGAGCGCGGGAACGCCGGACCGGTGCTGGACGCGATGCTCGCGGACCGGCCGAGGATCGCCGCGGTCAGGGGCCGGCATCTGTGGGTCCCCGAGTACCAGCCGACCCCGATTCCCGAGCCGGACGACGCCGGACGGCAGCGCACATGGGTCATCCTCGGTGGCCTCGGCAGGCTGGGGCTGCTCATCGCAGAGCACCTCGCCACCACCAGCCGGGACCGACTCGTGCTCGCCAGCCGTACCGACCCTGGCCCATCCGCAGTCGCGGATCGCTCGAACGGTCTGCGGGATGTTCTCCGGCGCGCACACACTGCCGACCGGATACGAACAGCCCGGGTCGACGTGACCCGACGCCCCGACATCGACCGCCTCCTCGACACCGTCGAGACCGAGTGGGGGCGGATCGACTACATCGTCCACGCCGCCGGCGTGACGGGTTCGGCGGCGACAGTGCCCGTCACGGAGATGGACTGGCGGCGGGCCGAGGAGGTGCTCCGCCCGAAGACGATTGGAGTTGTCGCACTCGATGAGGCCCTGTCCGGAAGGGACTTCGACCGCTGCATCCTGTTCTCGTCCAGCTCGGCGATCCTTGGTGGTCTCGGCCTCGGCGCCTACGCCGCCGCGAACGCCTCCCTCGACGCGTTCGCCGCAATGAAGCAAAACGGCGGCGACGAGCGGTGGATGAGCATCAACTGGGACGCCTGGGCCGGAACGACGACATCGCCGGAGTCCCTAGGCTCCCATGCCGAGATCCCCACCCACGCGGCCGTCGCCGCCCTGACCCGGCTTGCCAGGCTGTCGCACTGCACCCAGGCAATGGTCGTCAGTGGCGACTTCGACACACGGCGCCGAAGCTGGACCCGGCCGGCACCGCCGGTGACCGGCCAACAGAGCGAGGAACGAACGCCCGCGAGCCATCCGGCGGCAGGCGGCACCGCCGACCCCGCGGAAACCGCGACTCTGACGCAACTCGCCGCCATCTGGACCGACGTGCTCGGCCAGCACGACATCAGCCCGTCCGACCGATTCCGTGACCTTGGCGGCGACTCACTCGCCGCCACGAGAGTCGCCGCCAGGATCAGACACCGGTTCGCGGTCGAGGTTCCGCTGCGCCAAATGCTCAAGGCCCGAACGCTTGCGGACCTCGCCGACCTGCTCGATGCGGTCATAGCGGGAGACGACCCGTCCGGAACACAGGACGCCACCACCAAACGCCAGGAGGACCGATAGATGTCCGCAGCAGCGACCGAGCAGGACACGCGAACGCCAACCCGCATCGTCGTCGGCTTCGACCCTACGGGCCGGCTCCTATCCGATGCGGTCACCTCCACCCTGACCGCGCACGGCGTCGCCTTCGACCTTGCAGACGGCTCGGGCGAGGCGGATTACCCAGACATCGCGGTCGACGCCTGCCGCCGCGTAGCCGCCGGGGGCCTGCACTCCGCGATCCTCGTGTGCGGCACCGGACTGGGCATGAGCATCACGGCCAACAAGGTGCACGGCATTCGCGCCGCCCGTTGCACAGACACCTACAGCGTCGAGAAGGCGCGCCGCAACTCCGATGCGAACGTACTCGCACTCGGGGCCGAAGTCACGACCCCGGCGCTGGCGGCAATGCTCGTGACCACCTGGCTCAGCCACTCATTCGACTCGGACCGCTCACGTCCCAAGCTACGCAAGATCGCACTGCTGGAGACAACCGGAGGACTCCGTGGGTGACCGCCCGAGCGCCTGGGTGATCGGCACGGGAGGGATCGGCGCGCACCTGATCGAACGGCTCGCCCAGGACCACGACGTCGTCGGGTTCGACCGCGTCGAGCGCCCGTCGCGCTTCCCGTTCTACCGAGTCGACGCGGCCGACCGCGCGGCGTTCGCGGCATCCGCCAAGGCCGCCGCCGAGAGCCACGGCATGCCGGACGTCTTCGTGATGACGGCCGGCACGGTGTCATATCTGGCCCTCGAATCGGCGACCCCCGAGGAGACGACCGAGGTCCTGGCGGACAACCTGGTCGGCCCGATCAACGTCCTGCACACCGCATACCACCTAGGGCCGTTGCGGCCCCGCACCTGCGTGCTGGTCACCTCCAACGCGGCGTTCGTGCCGCGGCCGGGTCAGCCGCTCTACGCCGCCAGCAAGGCGGCCACGGTAAGCCTCGTGCGGAGCCTCGCCGTGGGCTGGGCCGCCGCCGGTATCCGGGTGCTGGCCGTCGCTCCGGGGACCGTCATGGTCGAACGCAACCGTGAGCGCGTGGCCCGACAGTACCCGCATGCGCCGCTCGACCCCGGCCGCCCCGGCGGACGCCTGCTCGTGCCCGGCGAACTGGCCGACCTCGTCGCCGGCCTGCTGCCCCATGCCGACCACCTCACCGGACAAGTGATCACCGTGGACGGTGGAAGCACACTGACAGGGGCGCGATGACGGCGACCGTCAGCGAAGAAGCCCAGTCACTGGCCACGATCCTCTCGGGAGCGGATCCCGAACTCCTGGTGGCCACGTGGGGCGGCACTGCCCGGGGCGAGATGACCCGGCTCAGCGATCTGGATCTGTTCTGCTGGAACCCGCGCCGAACGCCTCTGCCCGAGCTGATGGTGCGCCACGCCGCCTACCTCGACCTCGTCACCTGCGACGACGACCGGGCCGGCCTGCACAGATGGGCCACGTCGAACGCGACCGACCTCCACGCCGTGATGTTCGCCAGGCCGCTAGGTCCGCCCACCGCCCGCTCGGCAGCCCAGTTCGACGAGGTGGTCGAGGCACTCTGGGCCGACCAGGCGCTACGCGCCCGAGAGGTCTACCACCTGGTCGCCACGTCGATCGCGGGGGGAAGGCTGTACGGCGCCGGGATGTACCGCCCCGAGAAGTTCGCCGTCGGCGCGACCCGCTGCTGGTCAGCGCTCGCCGAATGCGGTCAGCTGATCCTCGGAATCCGCCACGGCGCCGGCACAGAAGCCATGCTGCGCAGCTTGGCAGCTGACGGCCTGCTAACGCCGACCGCAGTGACGTCCTTCCAGCAGGCAATGCGGTTCCGCCTCAAGTGCGAAGAAGGCGAGGCGACGTTCGCCGAGCTCGCCAGCGCGTACAACGAACTCGAAGCGCACTACCTGACCTGCGCCGGCGACCTAATCCGCGCCGGCGGGCCGTGGCTCCAGCGCCACGCACCGCTGACTCCCAAGACCTTTGCCCGCCTGGGTTCAGCGCTGCTCGCCGCGCCGCGATGGCCAGCGCTCGCCGCGCAGTCCAGCCCTACCGGCAAGGCGGAAGCCATGATGCACGCCTTCCTTGCCGACAACAGCGCCGAGCTTCGAACCCTGCTAGGGCAGCCGCGGCACGGGTCGAACTGGTGGGTGCGGCACGCCGCGATTCTCAACGCACACTGCGATCCCCGGACGCTCGAATCCATCGTCGATGCGGTGGTCCGCACCGGAGGCTGGTGGGCCAACCGCAACCTGATCCTCTACGCCATCCGTCATCCGGCCGCCGACGCGCAACTGCTTGACCGCCTCCGTGGCATGGCCCAGCAGCTGCGACCGATGGACCGTGAAGCGCTTGCGGCGCGTGAACAGACGACATTGCGTTGTACGGAAAGGAGTACACATTGATTACGCAGAGATTGAGCTGCCCGGCATGCCCAGACAAGACGATCTCGTCAGCGGAGACGGCGGCATACGCCTGCGACGCGTGCGGCGGCCAACTCGAACCTCGCCTCAGCGAGCCGGCGCCATTCAGCACCCTGGTTGACGCCGAACGAGGACTACCGTGGCGGTATCCGGCGTTGCTGCCGGTGATGTACGCACCCGAACTGGACGACCATGTGCTGCCGGCCACAGTGCGCAGCCCGTTGCTTGAGTCCCAACTGGGGGTGGCGGAGGCATGGCTCGTCGACTGCACCGGGTTCGGCACGGGTACCTTCAAGGACCTGGAGGCAGCGGTCGTCATCGCAGGCGCCCGCGAAATGGGGCTGACCAGAATCTCGGTCCATTCGACGGGCAACACGGCCCTGTCGTATCGGCAGTTCGCCGTTCGCGCCGGCCTCCCTTGCGCGTGCTACGTCCCCCGGCAGAACGCCGACAAGCTCGGCGACATCACCGCCGACCCCGCCTACCCCGTCTTCCTGGTCGACACGAGCTTTCCCAAGGTCGCCAAGGTCGCCAAGGACGCCGCGGCCCGCGACGGCCGGCACCACCTCGCCCCGGTCGGTTGGAAGCTGGAAGGCAAGGCCAGCCTCGCCTGGTGGCTCTACGAAACGGCGCCACAGGTCGACCTGATCGTGCAGACGGTGGCCGGCGGCTACGGGCCGCTCGGGTACGAAACCGGCTTCCGGCGCCTGAGCCGGGCGGTTGACCACCCGCACGGCATCCTGAAGAACCGCCGGTACCTGCTGTTCCAGCCCGCCGACGCGGACACCCTCACCCGCGCCTGGCAGGCCGGTCACCGGACCCTTGCCGAGGAAGAGTTGAACCTGCCTGACGATCCGTTCGAGCCCACGCTGCAGTCGACCAACCCGGTGGCTACGCTGCCGCTGCTGCGGCAGCAGATGCCAGATGGAACGGTCTTCCGCGCCGTTACGCCCGTCGCGGTCGAGGAAGCCAGGCCGCTGGCCGACAAGGTGCTTGCCGAGGCCGGCATCGCGCTCGACTATGAACGGGAACGCTCGGCATACATATCCCTTGCCGGTCTGCTGACGAGCAAGCTCGAGCGGACGACCAAACTGGCGTTCATCGTGAGCGGGTCGCGGCCATTCCAACATCGAGAATCAGCCGACGCGTGGCACGTGTTGCTTCCGTGAAGCCGAGACGGCCGTCAGACGGGAAGCCTCCTCCGTCTGACGGCCGCCTCACACATCGAACAACCGTTTGCTATGAACTGGCAGCGCCTGACTGGCGGGGCGGCTTCTTGTCGATCTTCAGGTGCAGCTCCGCCAGGCGCTCCGGTGACATCTCTGTGGGCGCGCCCATCAGCAAGTCCTGGGCGTTCTGGTTCAGCGGGAACGCGATGACCTCTCGGATGTTCGGCTGATCCGCCAGCAGCATCACGATCCGGTCGACGCCGGGGGCGATGCCCGCGTGCGGCGGCGCACCGAAGTGGAGCGCCCGCAGCATGCCGCCGAACTCGCGCTCGACCTGATCGGGCGTGTAGCCGACAGTCTCGAACGCCTTGTACATGACCTCCGGGCTGTGATTGCGGATCGCGCCCGACGACAGTTCGACGCCGTTGCACACGATGTCGTACTGCCAGGCCAGGATGTCCAGCGGATCCTGCGTCTCAAGCGCCTTCAGACCGCCCTGAGGCATGGAGAACGGGTTGTGGCTGAACTGAACCGTCCCGTTGTCGTCGAGCTCGTACATGGGGAAGTCGACGATCCAGCAGAACCGGTAGACATTGCGATCGAACTGGCCGGCTCGCTGTGCAGCCTCCACCCGAACGTCGGCCATGATCTTGTCGACGTCGCGCGGTTCACCCGCGCTGAAGAACACGGCCGTTCCGGGCGCGCCCTTCACCTCGCCGGTGAGTCGCTGTGCCTCATCCTCCGTGAGGAACTTCGCGATCGGCCCGGTCAGCCTGCCGTCTTCCTCGATTCGCACCCACGCGAGCCCCTTGGCGCCGCGGGATACGGCGAATGCTTCCATCTGGTCGAAAAACGACCTTGGCTGGTCACCGACGTGCGGAACCGGCAACGCGCGGACGTGTTTGCCGGCGAAGGCACGGAACGTGCTGGCGGCGAAGACGTCGGATACATCGACCAATTCGAGCCGCGCGCGCAGGTCTGGCTTGTCAGTGCCGTACCGCAGCAGCGCATCACGGAAGGTGATGTGGGGATACGGGGACGTCGTTTCCCAGTCCGGGGCGAATTCGCGGAAAAGCTCGGTGAGGACGGTTTCGACAACGTTGAAGACATCCGCCTGCTCGACGAAGCTCATCTCGATGTCGAGCTGGTAGAACTCGCCAGGTGAGCGGTCCGCCCTGCTGTCTTCGTCCCGGAAGCACGGTGCGATCTGGAAGTAACGGTCGAACCCAGCGACCATCAGCAGTTGCTTGAACTGCTGCGGTGCCTGAGGCAGTGCATAAAACTTGCCCGGGTAGAGCCGGGAAGGCACGAGGTAATCGCGGGCACCCTCGGGGCTCGGCGCTGACATGATCGGCGTCTGAAGGTCTGTGAACCCGAGAGCGGTCAGCTTCTCCCGTAGGCTGCGGACCACAGCAGAGCGGAGCATGATGTTGTTGTGCATCTGGCTGCGTCGAAGGTCGAGGAAGCGGTAGGTAAGACGCTCCCGTTCCGACACGGAGTCTTCCGGGAAGACGCTGAACGGCAGCGGGTCGCAGGTCCCCAGCACCTCGATGCCGGACACCTCGATCTCGATCTCTCCGGTCGGCAAGTCGGTGTTGACGTTTCCTGGACCCCGGGCGGCCACCGTACCGTCAACGCAAATTACCGTCTCTTTCCGCATGCCGCTTAGTGTTTCGAACATGGCATCGCCCTGACGGAACACCAATTGAACGATGCCGTAGTGGTCACGGAGATCGACGAACAGAACGCCGCCGTGATTCCGGCGGTTGTGAAGCCAGCCGGAAAGACGAACTTCCTTTCCGGAATCGCTTGCCCGGAGTTCGCCGCAGGTGTGTGACCGGTACCGATGCATCGTTCATCCAACCCGTATTCGAAGCCGAAATTTGTGGCCTCCCGACATCACCCCGACAGCCTACACGGCGTACACATCGGGGACTCCACTGGCGCGGGCGGCTGGTTGGGACCATCATGCCAGAGACGCTGGCGACGGTCGCGCCTGATACGCGAGCCGTACGTTGAGGACCTGTTTGAGATCGACTCACTGGTGACGAGTACTCCGTGATCGCTGCGGTCGCGCTGCTCCCGCCATCGGCGCGGACCCACTCGCAGGCCCGCAGAGTTGTCCCACGGCGCCCCTGCCCCAATCCGATGAGGGCCGCGGCGCCACCCACACTGACGGCGTCGAGATCGCAGACCGTCAACCCAGGCATCGCAGTCGCCACGTACAGCGTCCGCCTCGGCCAGAGTTTGACGCTGCGCGACGCACCCGCGGAGCGGGAGGGGCACGGCAAACCTCTGCGCCGGATCCCGGCGTTGCCGGGGAGCCGCGCAACGGACTACACCAGCTTTCGGCGTCGGAATGCGTCCAGACTGACGACCCCCGCGATGCGCTGTGTCTGGAACGCCAAATCCTCCATCGGACAGTCCGCGTCTTTCGCAACGAACTCGACACTTCGATCGATGTGTTGGGATTGCGCCAGTGCGTAGAGTCTCGCCAATGCGCCGCAAGCCTGCAGTGCGGTGTCGCAACGGTAGACCAGGTCTTCACTCGGCCAGCGTTGCGCCTTCTCGATCTTTCCGAGTAGGTCACCAGAATTGTGTACCACTTGACCCAGCCGGGCCAGCGAAAGACCGCGAAGCTGTCGCCACGCGCGAAGTTCCGCACCGAAGTAGTGTCGTATCGAAGCGAACGGCTGGAGAGAGGCCGGCCTCTGTGGCAATGTTCGTCCCCCTCCTGTTTGATCTATCGCCCGATTCGGTCTTTGTGGACGCCAACGCTTTCGTGGCCGCGTCGAACTGGCCGACTTGCTCGGCCAGCACCTTGTCGGCCGCCTTTGCCGATGCGCTGGACCGCCCCAATTTGACACCGGCCGTGGCAACATTGCGCCGATATGACGGTGGCAACGAGCGCGGCTGTTGTGCTGGCAGTTGGCCGCTTGGTGGGCGCCAAGGCTGGGGCGGCGGCGCGTTGCCGGTCATGCGCAATGCTCTTTGGGTCGTCGGTGTATCGGGTGTCCGGCGACGGCGGGGCACGCGGATCGTGCGGCCGGGGCGCGTCGTCGAGTGTGGCCACGGCTCGAAGGTCGGTGGCGAGTAGAGCGATGAGCGGGTGGTCGACGGCAAGACCTGCGGCGGCTTCGCGCAGGCTTCGGGTCAGCAGGTGGTGTGCCTGCAGGGTGTGGCCGTGCTGGTGCAACAGGGCGGCAAGGTCGGCGGCGACGTGCAGGGTGTCGACGTTAGTGCCGCCTTGGTAGCGGTGAGGCTGGGCGTGCGTGGCGTTGAGGTGCCGCCAGACGCCGGTGGCCCGGTCGTAGAAGGCGGGGCTGGCGCAGCGTCCGTCGCAGCCGGTCGATGCGAGCGGCGAGAGTCCCGGCGTGCCGGTCAGCGTGCGCAGTGCGTGGGCGAGGTCGGTGGAGAAGCCAGACGTTGAGCGCGGTGCCGATGTCCTGGACGTGGCTGTCACCGGCTCGCCGGGTGGGGCAGTGCTGCGGCTGCGGGAGCCGATCGGCAGCCTGGCGCGGCGGTCGACGACGACCGGGTGCCGCCCGGTGGGCCGTGTCATCGGGCACCTGTGGTGGTGACGGTGATGTGTTCGGGCGCGCATGGGCTGCGGTGGGTAGCGCAGTGCCGGGCAACTGCGGCCGGGGTCAGGGCCGTGTGCGTCCACACCCGGATGTGGGCGCGGCGTTGGCCGTGCTCGTCGGGCACGACGTAGATGGTGTGAGACGTGATGTCGGGGTGTGCGGCGAGGGCTTGGCGGAGCACAGCGACGCCGACCGTTGCCGCGTCTGGGGAGAGGTAGTGTCGGGCCGCTTCCAGGCGGCGCAGGGTGAGGTTGCCGTCTTGGTCGAGGGTGCCGATGTCGCCGCTGGTCCGCCACGTCCCGGCTGGGGTGCAGGGCTGGTCGGCGCGGTGCGCGGTGGCGCCGCTGCTGCTGGACGCTTCGATCAGCCCGGCCACGCCGGGCAGTGTCGGCCTGCCGGCCGGGTCGACGGTCCGCAGGTGGACGCCGGGCAGTGGTGTCAGGCTGCCATGGGATCCGCCGGGCTGGCTGAGCGCGCCGTCGTAGGTGGGGGCGTGGTACCAGGCGGTGACGGTTGCGCCGGTGCGGGCGGTGACGGCAGCGAGGTAGCCGATATTCACGGCCGGGACCGCGGCGGGCACGACGACCCGGCGCAACGCTCCGGTGGCGAACGGCAGCCACTCGGTCAACGTCTCCTGGCGCTGGAGCAGCCCCATCACCTGGCCGGCGGCGAGGACCGCCCAGTCAGCGCCCGTCTCGACCGCCGTGGCCAGCCAGTCCTGCGGGCTGAACTCCGGCCGGAGCACGACCGTGCCGCCGTGGAGGAGTTGCCGGACGGCGGTGTCGAAGATTGCCGCGACGTGTAGCGGCGCGGTGAGCAGTGAGGTGCCGCCGGCCGTGAGCCCGATCGCGTCGGCGAAGCGTGGGCTGGTCGGTGGTTCCCCACCGGCGACGTAGACCCGTCGGCCGCCGTGCTCGGTGCGCAGGTGCGCCCGCCACGGCTGGCACCAGTGCCCGACGTTGTCGGCCTGTTGTATCGCAGCGTCGATGAATTTGGCCCGGGCGGTGGCCGGGACCGGCATCGGGATGCCGCCGCCGAGCCATACCCCGAGCGCAGCAATGATCGTCGCGGCGGTCGGCCGGGCGAGGACCGGGACCACCAGGCGGTCGGTGGGCTGCTGCCGGGCGACGTGCTCGTACGCCGACCGCCACAGATCGGCGAACGTGGTGGCACGGTGGGCGTCGATGACCGCGGCCCGGTCGGGCTGGTTGACGGCGAGGTCGTGGAATCGGGCGACGATGTCCCGGACGGTCGTCGAGGCTGCTGCCGCAGCGACCGGCGTGCTGGTCATCGCGCTGGTCAAGATCGGCTCCAAGGGGTGGCGGGACGAGATCGTGTGAGGGCTACTGGTGCGGCGTATGGGCAGCACCTGCGGTGGTGACGGCGAGGCGACCGTCCGGCTCGGACGCGGCAGCGACAGTCGCCGTCACGACGGGCGATTCTTGCGTTGACCGGCCCGGCGCGGCGGCTGTACTGCGCCGCGAACCGCCGCGGGAACGCAGTGCTGTTCCGGCCGTAGAGAGGATCAAGTGGACGGTGCCGTAGCCGCAGCCGAGTTCAACGACCAGAAGCCGCTACAGCCGCCAGACGAACTCCAACTCCTCGGGTCCGTCCCCGATGCGAACCTCGGCGAACAGTCTCCGGAAGACAGCGGGAAGTTCCTCAACGCCTGTCACCAGCAGTACTGACGCAGACTCGACCCGATCCCGTACCAGCCGCTCGACCAGCGCGGCTTTGACGCCGTTGCGACGGCAACCACAGAGGAACACGTATTCACGTTCGCCATCTGCGGCCAACGACGCTTGCAGAGGTCGATCGCAACCATCACAAATCAGCAGCGATCGAACGGTGTACTGATCCGCTACCGGTGACCGTCCGCTGATGGCGGACTTGTCAAGTCGCACGTCGGCGCCGATCGCACTCCGGTCGAGTCGACCGACCCGGGCCTCGATGAGCGCATGATGCATCGAACGCGAAGGCGACACTGGTGTTGCTACGTGTTCCCGGCAAGGCGAGTCCTCGACCAGCATGTTGACCTCCGGTTCAGGCGTCGGGTCGTGCTGTCTACCTGGGTACCTGGGCTTCGTGGCGCGCTTGATCGCGGTCGATCAAGGCAACGAGCTGTAGCAATTCACGTGCGTCACGTTCTGCGGAGCAGTGTGGCTAGTGCGTCGTTGCCTTCAGAAGCGCACCCGCGCGCCGCTTGCCTGCCGTTAGGCGGTCACAAGGCGGACATCGAAGGGCCGTATTGACGGACCACAGGGCAGAAGCGTGGACTGCGGCCCGAGTCGGCTCTACGGTCATTCTTAGATCCGTCCAAGGGACAGGGGGCCCGGGGTGAAAGACGAGCACAGGACGCTGCTCGCGGTCCTCGTCGGCGGCGACGAGCACACCCTTGCTGAGGTCGTGGCCGGGTTCGAGCGCTGCGCACGGGACAGCAATGAGGATGCGACGCTCAGCGTGCGAACACTTCGCCGGTGGATGGTGGGAGACGTCCGGACGGGGCCGCGCCCATCGCAGCGTCGAGTGGCTCGACGGTTCTGGGGATTCCCCATGTCGCAACTGCTCGGTCCCGCACCGCCCGCGCATGCCAGCGCCCCGGATGGCGACGAAGTCTCGGTCATGTCGCCGGATGCCGCGCCGGTGACCGCGGACCGATCAGAACCGAGTCGATCATCGGCTGAGCTGGAACGCCCGGCCAGTTCCCTAGAAAGGCAGGTTGCGATGGCAGCCCGACGCGCCGCCCGGTTCACTTCCTTCGCTGAGATCGACAACGTTGGACCGGAGGCGATTTCTCAACTTCAAGACGACATCGGCCACCTGGCCGGCGCATATATCCAGGACCCACTTGTCACGATCATGAGTGACCTCATCGACACCCAGGAGACCGTCTTCCAACTTCTGGAGGGAAAGCAGAAGCCAGCGCTGACCCGCGACCTGTATCTCCTCGCGGGCGTGGCATCTGGCATGATCGCCAAGGCAAGTCATGATCTAGGCCGAACGCACGAGGCGATGACTCACGCCCGAACCTTGTACGTGTGCGCCGACAACGCGGACCACCACGGGCTGCGTGCCTGGGCACGTGGACTGCAAAGCTTGATCGCATACTGGGCCGGTCGGCCGCAACAGGCGGTCCGCTACGCACGCAACGGTGCCGAGGTCGCAGCCAATCTCAACGGCTCGGTCGCGGTTTGGCTACCGTCCCTGGAGGCTCGTGGGTGGGCGCTCATGTCTGACGGCGACGAGGCGGCAGCAGCGCTGGGCCGGGCAAGCGACCAACGCGACGCTCACGAAGCTGACGACCTTGACGCGATCGGTGGGCTCTTCGGGTTCCCGCCAGCACGGCAGAGCTACTATGCGGCGGGCACGTATGTATGCCTGGACGGGGAGCAGGGACGAGCCCAATCGGAGGCCGTGGCGGCTCTTGAGCAATTCGAGCACGGCCGTGCCGAAGACCGATCGTTCAGCGACGTCGCAGGCGCCCGGGCTGAGCTGTCACTTGCGCGCGTCCGCGCTGGAGAGATTGAAGGCGCGCACGAGGCTCTGGCTCCAGTGCTGAACCTTGTTCCGGAGCGACGCATCGGCGGGATCATCGCGAGCGCCGGCCGAGTGCATCAAGCGTTGAGTGGACGACGTCAAGCGGGCTCGCCGGCCGTGCGCCTGCTGCGTGAGGAGATCGAGGCGTTCTGCCGGCTGCCCGCAGCGGCCCTGCCGGCGTGAGTCCTCATTCGAATTACTGGATCGTTCGAAGGTGGTGATCTCGGTGGCAGGACAGCAGACGCTGCTCGCAGTCCTCGTGGAGCGCAGCGAGCTCACCCACGAGGAGACCTGCGAGGGCTACCGCAGGTGCGCGCGTGACAACGACGAAAACGCGGCCCTGAGCCTGCGGACGTTGCGCCGATGGATCGCGGGCGATGTGGTGACCCGTCCCCGTCCAGCACAGGCCCGCGTCGCGCGCATCTACTGGGGCTATTCAATGGATCAACTCCTCGCGCCGGCCCCCGATCACAACGTCGATGCGTTCGCATACCGCCCCTCGGCAGTCGCCGAGCAGCCGATCGCCAACACTGCCACCAGCCAGACCCACAAAGACCTGAGTGACCCATCCGACATCGGGAAGCAGGTGGCCATGTCCGCTCGACGAGCCGCTCGATTCACCACCTTCGCCGAGGAGAGCAACATCGGCCGCGAGGCAATAGATCAACTGCGTGATGATGTGACCCGCCTGGCAAGCGACTATCTCCGTGAACCCCTTTCGTCCATCATGAGCGACCTGCTTGACACGCAGGATTCGATCTTCGGGGCGCTGACCGGCAGGCAGAGGCCGACCTGGACGTCAGAACTCTTCGTGCTAGCTGGTATGGCATCTGGGCTGCTTTCGAAAGCCAGCCATGATCTCGGTCGCCCTCGCGAAGCAATGACCCAAGCGCGGACGATGTACGTGTGTGCCGAGAATGCGGGTCACGTCGGGCTACAAGCATGGGCGAGAGGCCAACAGGCTTTGATCGCATTCCGTGCCGGCCGGCCCCAGGAGGCGGTCCGCTACTCGTCCGCCGGCGCCGAGATCTCCGCGAACTTGACGGGGTCGGTCACAGCGTGGTTGCCCGCCTTACGCGCTCGCGCGCTCGCGCAGCTCTCCGAGCCACACGACGCGCGAGAGGAGCTAGGTCGCGCTGCGGATCGCCGCGACCAGGTACGCTCCGACGATCTTGATGAGGTCGGGGGTCTGCTGACCTTCAGTGAGGCTAAGCAGCACTACTATGCGGCTGGGACGTACGTCTTCCTGGACGAGAGTGCGGACTTCGACGCCGAACGAGCAGCGCAGGCAGCTCTCGACCTGTTCGAGGACGGCCCCGACGAACACCGATCCTTCAGCACGGAGGCGGGCGCCCGCGCCGAACTCGCCCTCGCTCGCGTACACGCCGGCGCGCTCGACGGTGCGCGGGACGCACTACAAGCGGTCCTCGACCTAGACCCGGACCGCAGGATCGGAGGCATCGTCCACAGCGTCAATCAGGTGCACCACGCTCTCCGAGAGCGGCGGTACACCGGGTCGTTGCTCGCACGCGAGATGCGCGACGAAATAGAATCATTCTGCCAGCATCCGGCCAGACTATTGTCGGTTTGACAACCCCGCAAGCGCTCGTAGCAGATGAGGATGGAACTCACGTGTATCCGGTAAGGCTCGACGGGCCGCGCATATTCCTCCGGGAGTTCGAGCCGAGCGACCTTGAAGAGTCAATGGCCATTGTGGGCGACCCCGAGGTCACCTCCTTTCTGAGCTTCGACACCCGGACCCGCGAGGAGCAGGCAGAACGTCTCGCGGCCGACATCGAGCGTGCGCGGAGTACACCTCGGCCAGACTACTACCTCGCTATCGTCGCCAAAGAGACGGGCTCATTGATTGGCTTTGCTCGAATTGGCCTTATCGAACCGACAGACGGTGAGGGTGTTCGTTCGGGTGAGCTCGGAGCGGCGATCCGCAAGGACTACTGGCGGCAAGGGTTCGCAACTGAGGCAGCCGTGCTTATGCTCGGTTTTGGCTTAGACACGCTTGGCCTGCACCGGATTCAGGCCGCGTGCGGGCCCGACAACCTAGCCTCACAGGCGGCACTCGCAAGACTAGGCTTCCAGTACGAGGCACATTTACGCGACCACGTATTTACCAACGGCGCATGGCGGGACTCTCTGCTGTTCGCAATACTGGACGAGGAATGGTCAGCGCGTGCAGAGAAGCAGAACTAGAGGCACCCTGTTCCGGTCCGGACGGCAAGCCGCCACTGGCTGGCGAGACCGTTCGCACCCTGGTGCGGGATACCTACGGTTGACAGGAACACGCAACGTCGGCCGGCGCCGCCGATTGTCCGTAACTGGTTGATCAGGCTCGAGGGGTCGCCGGAGAAGTAGCCGAGCCACTGCAGGTCACGGAGGAAAGAACAGCTGATGTTGTACGGGCACGAGTAACACTTTGTGAGGTCCAGCGAGACGCTGCTGATGCGCGATACTGGCCACCAGGTGCCGCCGTCGCGGGCTGAACAGCGCCTGCCCGCCTCCGCCGGTGCCGACGTGCAGCTACAGCCCGTGCCGTTGACCTATCTCCGGCCCGGCTGACTGGTATTGGGTCGCGGACCGATTCGCCGACTGGCACAGTGCCTTCATGCCAGAACCGTTTGAGCCACGGACCTACGGGGATGCGATCGCTGACGTCTACGACGAGTGGAATGCAGATGGGCCCGACGGGGTGGCCGAAGCCGCGGCCGACTTCCTGGCCCGGTGTGCAGGCGAGCGTGGTACCGCACTGGAACTGGGCATCGGTACCGGCCGGATCGCGATTCCGCTCGCAGCGCGGGGCATTGCGGTGACCGGGGTCGACGCGTCCCCGCGAATGGTGGAACGACTACGGGCCAAGCCCGGCGGCGCCGGCCTGCCGGTCATTGTCGGAGATCTTGCCGACGTGCCGGTATCAGGCAGCTTCGATCTGGTGTACATCGTCGCCAGCACCCTGTACTGCCTCACCGAGCAGCAGACCCAGGTGCGGGCACTGAGCCTGGCCGCAGCACGGTTGCGACCGGGCGGCCGGCTGGTTGTCGAGGCATTCGTACCGGACCCGAGCCGCTTCGATCGGGGCCAGCGCGTTGAGGCCCGCACCGCGGACACCGACGCGGTCAGGCTGGACGTCGCCCGCCACGACCCGGTCACCCAGACCGTGTTCTCGCAGCAGATCGCCATCACCGCCGACGGGATCCGGCTGTACCCGGTGCACCTTCGCTACATCTGGCCCGCCGAACTGGACCTGATGGCCCGGCTCGCCGGCCTTGACCTCGTGCACCGCAGCGGCGGATGGCGCGGCGAACCATACACCGCTGCGTCCAGCGGTCACGTCACCGTCTACCAACGGCCGGCACCATGACCGGCACCGCCGCGGAGCCCGGGCCGCACCCCATCCACCACGCCCTCGCCCGCCGTCTGGCCGATCCCGGCGGCGGTGTGGTCGTCGATCTGGGGTGCGGCCCAGGCCGCACCCTCATCGCCCTGCACCACCGCTGGCCTGGCACCCGCCTGATCGGCATCGACCTGCAGCCGGCGCCCCTGGCCACCGCGGGACAGACGGACGCCGGGGCGCGGCTGCTGCTGGTACGGGCGGATCTGGCGGCTCCGCTGCCGTTGGACGACGCCGGCGTGACCGCGCTGGTCTGCCACAACGTGATCGAGCTGCTGCCCCGGCCCGCGGTGCTGTTCGCCGAGGCGCACCGGGTGCTGCGCCGCGGCGGGCAGGCTGTGTGGTCGCACACCGACTTCGCCGGCCTGGTCATCCATGGCGCCGACCCGCAGCTGACCGACCGGATCTGCCAGGCCTACGCCGAGGTATCCCAACGGTGGATGGCCCACATTGACCCGCGCGCCGGTCGCGCGATGCCCGGCCTGGCCCGCCGTGCCGGGCTGACTGTGGACGCGTTCGACGCCCACGTTCTGACTGCTGACCGGCTGACTGGGCACGCCAGTCTGCGCATCGACGAGATCACTCAGGTTGCGTACCGGCACGCCGCCCAGCAGCGGGCGGCGGTCACCGTTCACGAGGTACAGGCCTGGCGGGCACAACTGGACCGGGCGCACGCCGACGGCGAGTTCTGCTTCGCTGAGACGGCGTTCATCACCACCACGAGCCGCACCGACCGAGACTGAGCTGACTGCGGAGGCGACTCCGTTCGCCAGTACCGCGATGTCCTCGCGGAATGACCCGACGTCCGGCGGCCGGGTGAAGACCGCCAACCGGTTCCGCTTGAATCTGGGCAAGCCGACTATCGAGATGGCCAGAACGGGCCTCGGTGCCGATGGCCATCTAGCCTTGCGTTCATGGACGATCTCGCGACCCGCGTCGTCGCCCTCGCCGAGGCGCATCTCAACGCCGTCGCGCTTGCTGACCGCTGGCGTGTGCAGGGGGTCGCCGCGCGTGCCGAGGAACTCGCGACCGGTGTGGACGTGACGGGCACGCGTTGCTTGTGGCCGCCGCCTGGCTGCATGTCATCGGATGCGCCGCCAAGGTTGCCATCTCAACCTCTCGTATTGCGTCAGGGACGCCGACAGTGACGGCATCCGGCGTAGGCTGCGGCGGAGTGCGCCCGTCCCCTCACCGGGAATGATCAACTTGGTGCGGCTGGTGGAGGTCGTCGCCGATCCGGATGCCAAGACGATCACCTGGGCGCCGCCGCGCGGCGGTCAGCAACTCTTCCTCGGCGTCTGACACGTCGGCAGCGGAACGCGTGAAGGGGACCGTCAACTGGCAATGGAGTCGTTCTTCACTCGCAACGAGGGTGCGACCTGGAGCGGAAGCCCGACATGTGCTCACCACCCGCCCTGAACGGTGTCGAACCGACAGCGGTCAGGCAACACACTGGTGTTCCTCGCCGACATGCCGGCAGCTACCTCGCCGGCATGAACCCGCCGTTGATCAATCCTGAATCGTCGCCGGGAACGGTGCTACCGCGCTGATGCGGGCCGGCTACGCCACTGGAACCGAACGGCTCCACGAGCTACGCGCCTGGTTGCACCGGTGGGACACCTATCCGGCGGTGCAACTCCTCGACGAACGATTGGCTGCCCTCTCCCGATGACCATCCGCACCGATCCGCGCACGATCCGCGCCGTGTACTTCGACGTCGGCGAAACACTCATCGACGAGTCGACTGAGTAGGGCACTTGGGCCGACTGGCTCGGCGTGCCCCGACATACCTTCTCCGCAGTGTTCGGGCAGGTCATCGCCCAGGGCCGCGACTATCGCGAGGTGTTCCAGCATTTCCGGCCTGGGTTCGACCTTGCCGCCGAGCGGCAGCGACGCGCGGACGCCGGTCTTGCCGAACACTTCAACGGCCGCGACTTGTACCCGGACGTACGCGGGTGCATCGCCGAGCTCAAGACGGCTGGGTTCGTTGTCGCGGTGGCCGGTAATCAGACCGCCCGTGCAGGTCGGCTGTTACGCGAACTCAACATCGGCGTCGACCTGATCGTCACCTCCGACGACTTGGGCGCGGAGAAGCCGTCCCGGAAGTTCTTCGATGCCCTGATCGAGTCCGCCGGCTGCGAACCCGCCCACATCGCGTATGTCGGTGACCGTCTCGACAACGATGTCCTTCCCGCCTTGGACGCGGGCCTCACCGCAGTGTTCATCCGCCGTGGTCCATGGGGCTACTTCTACGCGACTCAGCCCGATGTTCGGCGAGCCCACATCCGGATCGACTCCTTGTCCGAGCTTCCCGGACGGATAAGGGGTGCAATCTCATGACACCTGACCGGTCGAGCGGCGCCGTAGGTCGGGTGCTGGTCCGGGTGAGTGGGCCGCGCCAGCCGGAGAACAGTTCGACGCCACGCCGCGAACCCTGCCAAACTGGATTCGGTGGACAACCGGCGACACAGTCGCCGATTCGTAGCTGTGCCCGCCTGCGTGGTCGGCGTAGACCAGACAGCGGTGGGCTTCCTCCAGGGAGTCCCGGTCGGTGTAGGGCCGCCGCTTCGGACAACGTGGATGTCCGCATCCGCACCATGGACATGGCGTGGTGACCTGAGCGAGCGTTTGAGACGGCCCCGGCTGGGCGTGAGCAGCGTCTCCGCCCGGCCGGGCGCACTCCACGACAACGCCCGCACCCGCCGCCTGGTCTTTGCCAGCGCTGATCGCATTCGCTGCCCGGTCTGTGTTGTGATCAGGGACGAAGCGTGAGGAGGCCAGAGCGATGACCGGAGGCAACGGGCCGGTGGCGAGTGCGTCTGATCATTGTGCGGCGCAGGTAGGCGCGTCGTTCGATTGGGTGTCGAGCGTCGAGGACGGTTTGTGCTGGCTGGAGTCGCAGCCGCTGACCGGACGGACGGTGGTGATGCGGTGGCGGGCGTCCAGCCGGGAGTGCCTGGCGACGTTTGGTCTGCCTGACGCCAGCGTAGGCAGCTCGCTCCACGCGTACGGGGGCATGCCGTATGCGGACCTGCGACAAGGTGGCATGGCGCTGGTGGACGGCTCGACCGGCCACGTGGTCACGGCCGCCGGTACGACCAGCGGCGACTACACGTACGGCGACCTGGACCGTTACGACGATGAGTTGTTCGGGGTCCGCGAGACTGATCACGGCGATGACTTGGTCGTATTCGGCGCTGGTTCGCAGGTGCCGCGTGTGCTGCGGGCGACCTCGGGGTTCCTTGCGTCGCCGCGTGCTCATGCGGGGCGGGTGGCGTGGCTGCAGTGGGAAGGCGAGGTGATGCCGTGGGACTCGAGCGAGCTCTGGGTTGCCGACTATGCCTCCGGCGGGCAGCTGCTGGCGCCGCGACGGGTAGCGGGTGGCCCTGCTGAGTCGGTGGTGCAGCCGTGCTGGGGATCGGGCGGGTGGTTGTATTTCATGTCGGATCGGTCTGGTTGGTGGAACCTGCATCGGTGGCGAGATGGGTGCACCGAGGCGGTCGCGCCGATGGCGGCAGAGTGTGCGACGGCGCCGTGGGAGTCCAGCTACACCAACTTCGTGTTCTTGTCTGGTGACCGGATCGCGATGACGGTGCAAGCCGGCCCGGATCAACAGCTGGTCGTCATCGAGCCCGACGGCACGATCCGGAACGTTGCGTTGCCGTATTTGTCGATCAAGCCGTACCTGGCGGCGGTCGGGGACCAGGTCGCGCTGGTCGGTGCTTCGCCGACACGTACCTCTGAGGTCGCGCTCGTCGCGATGGACGGGTCCGACGCGGTGGACGTCATCCGGCGCGGCCCTGCCGTTCCTGGTGACGGTTCGTCGGTGTCGGTGCCGGAGGTGCTGCGCGTCGGCTCGGGCGTTGGTGAGGTGGTCGTGGTGTTCTACCCGGCGACCCCGGCTGTCGCTGACGGCTCGTCGCCGTTGATCGTGCGGCCGCATGCCGGGCCGACATACCACACTGAGCTGCGGCTGGATCGGGAGGTGCAGTTCTTCACCAGCCGCGGTTTCGCTGTCGCAGACGTCGACTACCGCGGCAGCACCGGATACGGGCGGGACTTCCGCAAGGCGCTCGACGGCAACTGGGGCCGCTACGACGTGGAGGACTGCAGCAACGTCGCGGCGCACCTCATCGCGTCCGGCCGCGCCCGCCCGGGTGCGGTGTTCATCTCCGGGGCCAGCGCCGGCGGCTACACCGCGCTGCGGGCAGTGTCCGTCGATGGGCCGTTCGCCCTCGCGGTGGCCCGTTCCGCGATCGTCGACCCGCACCGGTGGAAGACGACCGCACCACGGTTCCAGCGACCGCACGCGGCGATCCTCGCCTCCGCGACGTCGCGGGTCGATGCAGAGCAGGTCAGCAGACCTGTTCTGCTGCTGCACGGCATGGACGATCGAGTCGCGCCTGTCGATGATGTCCTCGCCCTCGCGGCGGCCTTGGAGGAGCGGGGTCTGCTGGCCGGGTTGATGCGGTTCGACGGGGTCGGACACTATCTGTCGGCGGACGCGGAGCGTTCGGCGTTGGATGCCGAGTTGGCCGCCTACCGTCGGGTGCTGCGCCAGGCTGGGATCACGACGTCGGTGTGAGCAGTGGTGGCAGGTGGACCCTGGCGTATTCGGCGAGATCCCGCACGTCGGCCAGGTCCGCGTACGGCTGCAGTTCAGCCATCATCAGTACAATGCGGTGCGCGGTGCGGAACGACGCCACACCCGCCGCGTGGTCGATCGCCTGCCGACCGACGGCGGTCGCCTGTTCGACCTGCCCGGCACGGGCAAGCGCGGAGGCGTGCAGTGCGGTGTCGATGGCCAAGCGCCGGGCGCGGTCCGGAGGGAGCAGGACGACCGCCTCACCGGCTTGGCGTTGCGCGAGCTCGTGCAGGCCGAGGTCGAAGAAGCAGTGGGCCTTCTCGTCGGCGAGGTCGGCTTCGCCGAAGTAGGCGATCCACCCGGGCTCGTCTGCCGGGTTACTACGCGCCAGGTCGGCGTCGACCTGCAACAGCGCGGCAGCGCAGGCAGCTTCGTCACCGCGTCGGGCATGCGCCCGCGCCAACACTGTGCGGAACGCTGCCCGCACGGCTGGGGTGGCTTCGGCCGTTGTGCCGTGCAGGGCCGCGGTGGTAAGGCGGATGGCCTGATCAGGGTCGCCGCAGTGCAACGCGAGGTGGGCGAGGCTGACAGCGATGAGGTAGCCGCCGTAGCGCCGGTCGCCGGTCTGCGTCATGATACGCAGCGCCCGCAGATAGTGGTCCTGGGCGAGACCGTCGAGACCGAGATCGACCGCCTCGTAGCCGGCAAGCTCGAGGAAGCCGCTGGCCACGTTCGGGTCGCCGACGGCCAGGACGTCGAGGTCCCGGCTGAGAAGATCCGCCAGTGCGGGGTACGTGCTGCCGGCACCCTGGACGTGGTCGGTACTGCGCAGCTCGCGCAGGGTCGCAGCTGCATGTGCCGCGCCGTCGTCGACGGCTCGCACGACAGACCGGGACGCGGGCCGGGCGAGCAGCCAGTCCAGCACCGGACGGTCCACCGCTTCGCCGCGGAACCCTTTGGCCTGATCGTTGGTGCTCCGGTTGCGGCGCAGGAGCCGTTCGCGTTCGATCATCGGCAGGAGCCGGGCAAGCGTGCCGCCCGCATCGAGTACCGCGTCGCAGCATTCGACGAACTCCCGAGACGGGATCCGCTCGGCGCACTCGATCTTGCGGACTAGGTCTTTGTGAACGAAGACCAGATCACCGAGGTCGGCTTGAGACAGCCCACGATCGGTGCGGAGTTGGCGCACTTGCGCGCCGAGGTAGTCGAGCACAGACCTCGTCGGCACCAGGTCCCTCGGGGCCTGCCCCCATCGTCATCGCCGCCTCTTGATGTCGCCCACAGCGACCAAGCAAGTGCTGATTGTCGGCTAACGACGTCCGTAGCGCAACATCGACCCTGGTCAGGTGGCGCGATGCTGTGGGCGTGCGACCCACGTTGCAGCCGCCGGCGTGGCGCCTGCGCGGCTCTGCGATGCCAGCTGCTCGTCGTCAGTGTTGCGCGACTGTCAGGCGCGCAGACATCTGGGCGCTTCGGTTGCGCTTCTGAGTTGATGCGGACACCTGCGCTGTCCGCATCAAGCGTATCGACGTACGTCAGGTGAGAGGCGATGGTCATTTAGTCGCGCTTGTGTTCGCCCCGACCGCACCGCATGTGTTGTCGGGGGACGGCGGCGGCACGAACTGCAGAGCCTGAATGGCTGGCCGCTTGGGTCTACGGCGTCTGCGTGGTCCGGAACTTGTTGGGGAGAAGTGGTGGACGAGTCGACGTCTTTGAGGACGCCGGACCTGTTCGTGTGGAAGTCGGAGCGGGCATCGCTGGGGGTGCATGGGGCGGTCGACGCCACGAACGGATGTGCGCCGCGACGCTTTCGTGGATTCCAATGCGCAACGCGCGGCAACGGAGTTGATGGACCGTCACCGTCCCCAGGGGTGTCGACCTTGTCGGCCTTCGCTTCGTCGATCCAGTGCGGACGATCTCGGGCAGGTTGCGCGGTGCAGCAGGACGAACGTGCACGCCGATCATCCTTCGGCGTGCCGCATGTTGCTGCTGGCGTCGTTCAGGAAGCTGGCGGGGAAGCGTGTGTGCCCGTGCCGCCGCACTCCTGTGGCCGACATCTCGCGACGGAAGTCCGCGGCGAACGGCGAGGCCGACGCGGGCTCGGTCGTGTTCACCCGCGGCACCGGCTGGGCGTGTCCCGGTGGCCTGCCTCTGGAGGCTGTGCCCACCGGCCGATCTCCCAACGCCCAGCCGGGTCGCCGGACCGCACTCCCGCGCGTGTCCGGGGCGACGGCCGCGGGTGCCGCGGTGGCGTGCCGGCCGACTGCGCAGTCGGCACGCCACCGTATCCGGTACTGCCCTTGACCAGGCCGATCGCAGGAGACGTTGCGCTGACGTGCGTGGCCACGTCCGTCGCGGTGCCGTGCTCGCGTTGGCATCGGCGGGCCGCCTCGGCATGGCCAAACGCGGGCACATGTCAACGAGGGGTACTGCGAGCTATGAACTACATCGGTGGCGCGGCGGGCGACACATGACCGCGCCGAGGCAAGGCAGCGCGAGCACTCCGGTACGCCGCAGGTGGCTGCGGAACCGGCTGATCCGCACGAAGCTCACGATCATCCTGGCCACGCCGATCGCCGCGATCCTGATTCTTGCCGGTGTGGTCGGCTATGAAGGGGTGGCGGACGGGCAGCGCGCGGAGCAGGCCCGGCAGGTCGTCTCGCTCGGCGGGGACGCTGCCGTGCTGGTGGGCCGGTTGCATCATGAGCGGGCCGGTTCGGCGTTGGTGTTCGCGTCGGCTCCGGGTGATGAGCGGGTCTTGGCTGAGTATCGGCGCAGTGTCCTGGCCACGGATGCTGCTGCGGCCACGTTTCGGCAGCACAGCGGGACCGTCCGGGTGTCGGCGGATGTCCGGGTGGTGCTGGACCGTGCCGACGATGGGCTGGAGGATCTGGCTGCGTTGCGGCAGCAGGTGCAGGCCGATCCGAAGGCTGTCTCGAGTGTGGTGCTGTTCCGGTACCGGGCGCTGATCGCGGATCTGCTGACGTTCCGGCAGGCGTTGAGCCAGATCGGTGTACCGGCCGCGACCGGCAACGAGCTGCGGGCGGCGGCCGCGCTGTCGCAGGCGATTGAGGCGCAGGGGCTGCTGCAGGTGGCGGTGGTGCGGGCGGCGGCTGCGGGTGAGCTGACGCCGGCGGCCCAGCAGGAGATCGTCGGTGCGTCGAGCAGTTACGCCGATGCGTTGGTCGACTTCCAGCTGCTGGCGCCGCCGGTGTGGCGGACCGCGTTGAACGCCCGGGTGAACGGTGGCGCGGTGCTGCAGGCCGAGCGGGAGCAGGGCATCGTGACCCGAACGGCGCCGGGTGAGCGGTTGCGGCTGACGACCGACGTGGCCGGGTGGTCGGCTGCGATGGGCGCCCGGATGGATCTGCTGCACGAGGTGGAGGCGACGGCGGACCGGCAGATCCTCGCCGAGGTCACCGCGCAGCGGGACAGTGCCCGCCGTGCCGCGGTCGCGGTGGCCGGCATGGTGCTGGCCGGGCTGCTGCTGACAGTGATGATCGGCGCGGGTTTCGCGGTGTCGTTGAGCCGGTCGTTGACCCGCCTGCGGTACGAGGCGGCGGACGTGGCGACGGTCCGGCTACCAGATCTTGTGGCGCGGATCGACGTGCACCACGCGGATGCGGCAACGGTGGCGGGTTTGGTCTCGCAGGCCGCGTCGCCGATTCCGGTGGACGGCAACGATGAGGTGGGGCAGGTCGCCGCGGCGTTCAACGCGGTCGCGGCGGCGGCGGCGCGGTTGGCGTCGGGCCAGGCGTCGGCGCGGGCGTCGGTCGCGGCGATCCTGGCGTCGCTGGCGTGGCGGCTCAAGCGTCAGTCCGACGCGTTGACCGTTGCACTCGATGAGATGCAGCAGAACCAGACCGATCCGGAACTGCTGAAGGGCCTGTTCCGGCTCGATCATGCGGCAACCGGGTTCCGGCGGTTCATCACCAGCCTGCTGGTGCTCACCGATCAGCACGCCGGCCGACGGCAGCAGCCGGTCCCGTTGCCTGACGTGCTGCGGGCGTCCACGCAGGGCATCGAGCACTACACCCGGGTCGAGCAGCATACCGTCGATCCCGATGTGCTGATCGTGGGCCTTGCCGCCGAGGAACTCGTGCACCTGCTGACCGAGTTCCTGGACAACGCCACCAAGTACTCACCGCCGACCGCACCCGTCACGCTTGAGGCGGCGCGCGTCGGCGACCACGTCCACATCCACATCTCCGACGCGGGTGTCGGCATGAGCCCGGATGAACTGGGACGGCTGCGGAGCAGGTTCGACCGCGCCGGCCTCGACGAGGCGATGACCCGGCAGATGGGCATCCCCGTCGCCGCCGCGATCGCCACCCGACTGGGTATCGAGGTCAAGTTCCGCTCCGAGGTGGGGAGGGGCACCCGCATCGATGTGACGATTCCGCAGGGTCTGTTCCAGATCCAGCAGCGCCCAGCGTTGCCGGCGCTTGGGCCAGTCGACGCGCCGACAGCGTCGAATGCCCAGACGCAGGAACTGCGGACGGTGTCGCAGGGACCTGCCGGGTTGGCGTGGCCGCCGATGGCGGGCGGCGCCGGAGACGTCCGGTCGGCCACGGCAATGCCGGTCGATACCCAGCGGCCGTTGATCTACGACCAGCTCAGGCCGCTGGAGCCTCCGCCCTACACCGCGGGCCCGCCGGTGCAGATCAGCGATCTCGCCGCGACCGAGGCCGGGTTGCCGGTGCGGCAGCCAGGCCGGCATCACCGCCGGGAGCCGGCCGACGGCCACGAGCCAGCGGCGGCGCTGACGGTGCCAGGGCGGCGTGATCCGAGCCATACCCGCCTGCAACTGGCCGGGTGGCAGCGCAACCGTGCGGGCGCGTCCCGTGACACCTCGACAGCTCACCTGACGGAGGCACCGCGATGACCGATGACAACGAAACCAACCGGTGGGGTTTTCTGCTCGCACAGTTGTGCAGGACACCAGGCGTCGCCAACGCGATCGCCGTGTCCGCGGATGGCCTGCTGCGGGCGCGTAGTGAGGGTTTGGCCCGTGCCGATGCGGAGACCCTCGCCGCGGTGACGTCCGGGATCTCGTCCCTGGCGGTCGGCGCCGCCAGGGTGATGGCCAGTGGCACGGTGACCCGGAACCTGGTCGAAACCACCGGCGGTTTCCTGGTGATCGTCACCGTAAACGAACGCTGGATCCTTGCGGTGGTCGCGGCAGCGGACTGCGACCTCGGGCAGGTCGGCTTCGAGATCGACACCCTCGCGAACGCGGTCAACGCCACCCTGGAGCCGGCACCACTTCGGTCCGTTCAACACGCATGAGTGTGAGCATGGACCGTGCCGGTCAGCCGGCGACGGGTCGGCGGGTCACCTCGGTCAAGATCGTGATCGCGGGTGGGTTCGGCGTCGGGAAGACCACCCTCGTCGCGACGATCTCCGAGATCACCCCGTTGACGACCGAGGCCCTGCTGACCAGCGCGAGCGTGGGGGTCGACGACACCAGTGCGGTGCCGGCGAAGGAGACCACCACGGTCGCGATGGACTTCGGGCGGCTGAACCTCGACCCGGAACTGATCCTCTATCTCTTCGGCACCCCGGGGCAGGACCGGTTCTCGTTCATGTGGGACGAACTCGTCCGCGGCGCGATCGGCGCGGTCGTCCTGATCGACCCGGCGCGGATCGTGGACTGTTTCGCCGCGGTCGACTACTTCGAGCAGCGCCGGGTGCCCTACGTGGTGGCGGTCAACTCCTTCGACCACGGCCGGGTCTACACCGACGCGCAACTGCGCGCGTCGCTGCAGATCCGCGACGACATTCCGGTGCAACGCATCGACGCGCGCCGCCGCGGCGACGTCCGCGACGTGTTGACGCTCCTCGTGCAGCACGCCCTGTCCACCCGCCGCACCACGGCGTCCGTCATGTCCCGACCCTGAGGGAGAACCCATGCACCAACCTCGACTCCGACGATGCCTGACCGCGGCGGCCGCCGTGGCCGCCCTGGCTGCGGTGCCGGCATTGGCCGGGTGTTCCGGCGCCGCAGTCAACAGCGACAACGGCTCGGCCACGGCCGGACCGCTCGTGGTGGGGTTCCTGACCCCGAAGACAGGCCCGTACAAGGTCACCGGCGAGGACCTCGTCCGCGGGTTCCAGCTCTACCTCGACACCCACGGCGGCAAGCTCGGCGGCCGGACCGCGAAGTTCGTGGTTGAGGACGAAGCCGACGGTAAGCAGAGCGCCGCGAACGCGGCGAAGAAGCTCATCGAGCAGGACCACGCCACGATCCTGTCCGGCGGGGCGACCGCCGACACGACGTTGAGCATCCAGGACATGGTCGCCCGGGCCAAGATCCCGTTCGTCGGCACCGGCGGCCGACCGAGCACCTTGGCCCCCGCCGACCTGCCCTACATCTGGCACACCTCGTGGCTGTCGCGGGAGGTCGGCGCGGCCATCGCGGAGTACGTGAAGAACACCGTGGACGGCCCGGTGTATGTGATCGGCCCGGACTATCAGGGCGGCTACGACAACGTCGGCGGGTTCGTCGACGCGTTCAAAACTGCGGGCGGCACGATCGCGAACGACGACGGGAAACCGTCGTGGACGCCGTGGCCGGCCACGACGAACTTCCTGCCGTACCTGAACAAGGTCGACCCGGCCAAGGTCAAGGGAGTCTTCACGTTCTACGCCGGGGCTCCGGGGGTCGCGTTCGTGCAGCAGTACGCCCAGGTCCTCGGCGGGAAGGTGCCGCTGTTCGCGGCCGGGTTCCTCACCGACGAGTCGATCCTGGACGCCGAAGGCGCCGCGGCGGACGGCATCCGCACGTCGCTGCCCTACGCCGCCGATCTGGACAACCCGGCGAACCGGGCGTTCTCCACCGCGTTCACCAAGGCGTACAACGGCAGCCCCCGGCTGTTGAACGTCACCGCCTACGACGCCGCCGCGGTCATCGACGCCGCCGTCACCGCCGCCGGGCCCAAAGCGACACCGGCGCAGATCAACGAGCAGATCGGCAAGCTCGGCCAGATCGACAGCCCGCGCGGGCCGTGGCGGTGGAGCAAGGACCACTCACCGGTGCAGACCTACTACCTGCGCATCGTGAAGAACGACGGCCGGGGCCGCGCCAACGTCAACGTCCAACCACTCGCCACCCTCGGCAACAACTGACCCCTGGGGAGACCTGCAATGACCACCACCAGCTCCGGCAACAGCACCGAACCGGGTACCGGCACCGGTGCGGGCCCAGTGCCGACGTACATCTTCGACAACAGCTCGGCGCAGGGCACCGCCCAGGTCGACTACCTCGGGCAGATCCTCGACCCGCACACCACCGACATCCTCGACCGTATCGGCGTCCAACCCGGCTGGCAGGTCCTCGACATCGGACCGGGCGCCGGCAGCATCACCACCCTCCTCGCTGGGCGGGTCGCCCCGACTGGGAGGGTGACCGCGGTCGACATCAAACCCCAGCACGTGCCCACCCACCCGCTGGTCGACATCGTCACCGGCGACATCCGAACCGTCGACCTTCCCGGCGGCTATGACCTGATCCACGCCCGGCTGGTGCTCATGCACCTGCCGGAGCGGGCCGACCTCATCAAACACCTCACCGGTCTGCTGAAGCCGGGTGGGTGGCTGGTCCTGTCGGACTGGGACTGCACCTGGCGTCCGATGCTGATCCAGGCCACCGCCGAGGTGCAGGCCGCGTTCGACACCTTCCAGGACCGGCTCGGCCGGTTCGCCGAGGAGCACGGCGTCGACGCCGCCTGGGCCCGCACGACACCCCTGGACATGGACGCGGCCGGCCTCGTCGAGGTCACCACGGTCGCGCACACCCGGCTGTTCCACGGCGGTCAGCCGGGCCTGCTCCTGCACGCCAGCAACTCCCGCCAGCGTGAGGACGCCCTCCTCGCCGCCGGAATGACCGCCGCGGAGCTGCAGACCCTGCGCGACGGCATGCAGGACTCGACCACCCGCGGCTACGCCTACCTGATGTTCACCACCGTCGGGCAACGACCGGCCTGACCCGGGCGTCATCCGGTCCCACCCGGGACCGGCAACCACCATGAAGGAAAGGGGACCGGCTGTGGGTGAGTGGCTGGTGAACGGCCTGGACGGACTGTCGTACGGGATGCTGCTGTTCGTCGTGGCCGCCGGGCTGACCCTGGTCTACGGCGTCATGAGCGTGCTGAACCTCGCGCACGGCAGCCTGTACCTGGCCGGGGCCTATCTGGCCTGCCTGCTGTCCACCGGCAGCCTGCTCACCCTCGGCCTCGCGCTCGCCGCCGGCATCGCCCTCGGCGCCGGCGGCGGCGCCGCCCTGCAACTGGCGCTGCGGCCGGTGCACCGGTACGGGCACCTCGCCGAGGTCCTCGTCACCCTCGGCGTGGCACTGCTGCTCGCCGACCTCTACAGCACCTGGACCGGCGGCGCCCCGATGCCGACCATCACCCCGACGGTCCTGGCGGGCACCATCCCGGTCGGCGACCGGGTGTATCCGGTGTACCGGCTGACGTTCATCGCCGTCGCCGCGGTCCTCGCCGCCGGCCTGCACCTCCTGCTGCGCCGGACCACGGCCGGGATCCAGCTGCGGGCCACCGTCGCCGACCCGGACATGGCCGCCGCGACCGGGATCCCGACCCGCCGGGTGTCCCTCGCAGCGTTCGCGGCCGGCGGTGCCCTCGCCGTCGGCGGCGGGGTCCTCGGCGCGCCGATCCTCGGCCCCGCCCCAGGTGTGGACACCACCGTGCTGGTGCTCTGCCTGACGGTCGTGGTCATCGGCGGGACCGGCTCCATCCCGGCCACGCTCGGTGCCGCGCTGCTCGTCGGGATGGTCCACTCGATCGGCGTCGCCGCCGCACCCCTCGCCGCGCCGTTCGCGCTCGTCGCGGTGATGCTCGCCGTGCTGGTCCTGCGCCGCCGGACGGCGGTGAGCACCGCATGACCACGACCACCGTCCTGCCCACGCAGACGGACGCCACGCCACGTCCGGGTTCCCGCCGGGGCCCTGCGGCGGTACGGCACGCCGCGACCGGCGCCGCCGGGCTGCTGGCGGTGGCGCTGCCGCTGCTGCTCAACGCCTACACCGTCAGCCTCGCCACCAACGCCATCATCCTGGCGCTGCTGGCGTTGAGTACCCAACTCCTCGCCGGCGTCGCCGGGCTGCCCAGCCTCGGCCAGACCGCCTACCTGGCCGTCGGCGCCTACACCGCAGTCCTGCTCGCCCACGCCGGTGTCACCTCCGGCCCGCTGCAGCTGCTCGCTGCGACCATCACTGCCGCCGCCGCGGCGGCAGTGACCGCACCCCTGGCGCTGCGTTCCCGCGGCCCGGTCTTCATGATGGTCACCTTCGCCATCGCCCAACTGGCGGTCATCACCGCGAGCAAATGGTCCAGCGTCACCGGCGGCGACGAGGGCCTGACCGTCCCGCCGATCACCCTGTCCACCACCCCGGCCGGTACGGCGGCGCTCACCAACGACGGCTACCTGTACTGGTACGCCCTAGCCGTATTCGCCGTCGCCGCAGCAGCGACCGGCTGGCTGCTGCGGTCCCGGCTCGGCCTGACGCTGCGCGGCTGCGCCGCGCACGAACCACGCATGGCCGCGCTCGGCCACCCGGTCACCGCCGAGCTCGCCGCCGGATACACCGCCGCCGGAGGGCTCGCCGGGGCGGCCGGAGCGCTGCTCACCGCCGCGCACCGGTACGTCAGCCCCGCCGACTTCGGGTTCGACATAGCGGCGATGGCGCTGCTCGCCGCGGCGCTCGGCGCCGGTCGGATGCGCGGCGCAGTCCTCGGCGCGATCGCGGTGATCGCCACCCGGGACCTCATCGGCACTGCGGTCGCCGACGGGCACGGCGTCGCTCTGCTCGGCGGGCTGTTCCTCGCAGTCGCCTACACCCGGCCTGCCCTCGCCCGGCTCACCCGCCGCTGCGGCCGCACCGGGAAGGGGCAGGACCAATGAGCATGCTGGAGCTGCACGGCGTCACCCGCCGGTACGGCGGCCTGACCGCCCTTTCCGACCTCACCCTCACCATCCCAACCGGGTACCGGCACGCCCTGATCGGCACCAACGGCGCGGGCAAGACCACCGTCGTCAACCTCATCGCGGGCACGATCCGGCCCAGCAGCGGCCGGATCGTCCTGGACGGCCGCACCATCACCCACACCGGCGTGACCCGCCGCGCCCGCCACGGCATCGGCCGCACCTGGCAGCACCCCGCCATCTTGCGCCCGCTCACCGTCGCCGAGAACGTCGCGCTCGCCGTGACACCGTCGACTGCACCGTCAATCCTGCCGGCGTGGACCAAGCTGACCACCGCCGCCCGGGTCCGCCGCCACCAGCTGCGGGACCGGGTCGCCGCCGCCCTGGACCGCGTCGGGCTCCTCGCCGACGCGGACCGAACCGCCGGCGAGTTGTCCTACGGCCAGCAACGCTTCCTGGAGCTCGGGGTCGTCCTGGCCGCGAACCCGCGACTGCTGCTGCTCGACGAACCCTCCGCCGGCCTCGACCCGCACGACGTCGACCGCCTCGGCGACCTGATCACCAACCTGCCCGCCGACGTCACGGTCCTGCTCATCGACCACCGCCTCGACCTGATCTGGCGCACCGCGACCACCGTCACCGCCCTCGACCAGGGCCACCACCTGGCCACCGGCACCCCGGCCCAGATCCGCGCGAACGACGAAGTCCAACGCGCGTACCTCACCGGCGGTACCACACCGCCACCAGCGCGCGTTGCGCGCACGGTGCGGGCAGCGGACTGCTCGCCGCTGCTGCGCGTCGACGCGCTGCGCGCCGACTACGACGGTGCGCCGGTGCTCCGCGGCGTCGACGTGCACGTCGACGCGGGTGAGGTCGTCGCCGTGCTGGGCCGCAACGGCACCGGCAAGTCGACCCTGCTGTCGAGCATCGCCGGCCTGCACCGATCGGCGACCGCCGACCGGATGCTCCTCGACGGCGTGGTGGTGCCCACCGACCCGTACCGTGCTGCCGCGCTCGGGGTCGCGGTCGTGCCGCAGACCCGCCGGCTGTTCACCGGCCTCACCGTCCAGGACCACCTGCGCGGCGCCGCCGCGGTCGCCCGCCCGGCCGGCACCCGGCAGCGGTGGACCACCGGCGACGTGTTCACCCTGTTCCCGCGGCTGCGGGAACGGCTGCACCACCGGGCCGGGCAGCTGTCCGGCGGCGAACAACAGATGCTTGCCGTCGCCCGTGCGCTGCTCATCAACCCGCGGCTGCTGCTGCTCGACGAACCCACCGAGGGACTCGCTCCCGCTGTCATCGACGCCCTCGCCGCCACGGTCGGTGTCATCGCCGCCCGCGGCGTCGGGATTCTCCTCGCCGAACAACACCTGCAGTTCGTCGCCCAGCTCGCTGACCGGTTCGTCGTCCTGGAGCACGGCTACATCGCCATGACCGCCCCGGTCGCGGGCCTCGGCGACCCGGCCCATCGCGGGCGGCTGGACGCGTTGCTCGGGGTCCAGCCGGTGGGGAGCCCGACGTGACTGCGCTGTCCGGTGGAGCGTCCCAGGCCCGCCCGGGTGTCGGCGTGTCCGTTCTGCCGACGGCGGGCACCGGCGATGCACGCCACGTCCGTATCATCGCCGCTCGCCCGGCCTCACGAGCCGATGTCCCCGTGCCAGGGGACGAACGCACGGGCGGGCAGGTTGGGGAGGCCGCCGCGCCGCTGTGGGGGCGGCCGGCGACCTCCCCACGACCTGCGCGCACCGGCAGCGCGATCCGGGACCATGCAGCCGCCGCTCCCGCGACGTCTCCGGTCGGTGTGGCCGCCGAGCACAGCACGGCGGCCGCCCGTCACGGAAGCGCCGTGGTCAGCAGGTCTGCGGCGCAGACCGGCGCCGCGGTGGTCGCCGGTGGCGGCTGGTCCGCATCCGCGCCGCAGAGCGCGTCGCGGGCGGCCGGCGAGACCGGCGACGCAGCGAGCTGTGTCGGCGCGGCCCAGGCGGCAGCGAACCGGGTCGCGGACGCGCTGCTGGGCGGGGCCCGGAACTTCGCCGTCGACCGGGCACTCGCCGACCAGCTCACCGTCATCGTTCCGGGACTGCGGCACGTGGTGCGCCGCGCCCGGACCTTCCGTCGGCACGCCCTGGACGCGGCGGTGCACCGCGGCTGCACGCAACTGCTCGATCTCGGCGCCGGAATCCCGACCACCGGTGCGCCGCGGTGGCCGGGGATCGCCGTGTACGTGGACAACGACCCGGTCGCGGTCGCCGACCTGCGCCGCGTCGCCAGTCCGGGCAGGTTCGTGATGTCGGCCGACATCCTCGCCCCGGAAGCGCTGCTCGACCTGATCGACGACCTCGGGCTGTTGCGGCTGCACGAGCCGGTGACGGTGCTGCTCACCATGGTCCTGCACCACCTCGACGACGTCGGCGCCCGCTACCTGCTGACCACCCTGGCGCAGCGGCTCGCCGCCGGCAGCCGCCTGATCGTGTCCGCCCTGACCAGCGACGCGCTCACCGACGCGCAACGCCACGCAGTCGTCACCGCCTACACCGCCGCCCCACGGCTGTACCTGCGCACGACCGAGCAGACCTCGGCCATCCTGACCGCCGGGCACCTCCGTGTGCCCCATCCCTGCGGCCGTGGCGGCCTGTTCACCGCGACGGTCACCGTGCCCGGCACGGACGGGACGCGCCGATGACCACCGTCCGGAAACGAGCCAGCCATCGCGTCGACGACATCGGCGGCAGGCATGTCAGGGACATGCAGCGGCTTTCTCCACTGGGCATCACCCCGGCGCCTGGCTGTGCACGGGGACCAGCCACCTTCCTCGACGTGGACGACGCCGCCGGCCACCGACCACACCACATCGACCAGGCAGGCAACGGCCTCACGGTGCAGTGGACGGCGCGCAGGCCACCGTGACCCGCCAGGCACGCAGACGACGAACCGGCCGGGTCGCCGCCGCTGCGGCACCCCAGGTCAACCGGCGGCACGCCGTCGTACCGAGGACAGAGCTCACGCAGATCGGACGAGCGTCGATGAACGACCACCCACGGTTCGGGGCAGGAGATCGGCCCCAGTTGGCGGTGCCGGTGACCGCCCTGCGGTCGCTGACCATGCTGGCCACCGGCCATCTGGCGGCGGGGGAACCGGGACTGGCCGTTGCGCTGCTGCGCGCCGGGCTGCTCGGCACCGACCCGCGCACGGCTGCGCCGGACCTCCACCTCGCCGACGCCGGTGCGGTGTACGCCGCGGCCCTCGACCCGCGCGGCGCACCGGACTCGGTCGCGCTGCGGTGGGCCAGATACGCCTACCGCACCGGTGTCCGCTGGCGCGGCGAGGACCACGACCGCACGGTGGCCGCGGCCGACGTGCTGGCCCGCGTCCTCGCCGCACACCGGGTCGACGCCCAGGCGATCGACCTGCGGCGCCGGCTGGTCGAACTTTTCACCGCTCGTGACGGTCTGGTGGCGGCCTCGACCGTCACCGCGTGTGTCCGGCTCGCGGTCGCCGAGCACGACGCCGGGTACTGCGACGCGGGTATCACCGGCCTGGGTCGCGCCTGGCAGCGCTGGTCCAGCGTGCACGGGACCGCCGATCTGCGCAGCGTGGCCATGCTGCTCGACCTCGCCGCGATGCTCGCCGCTTGTGGCAGGTTCGCCGAGTCCGCACACGCGACGAAACAGGCGTTCGCGGGCTTCGCCGCGACCGGACCGGCTGCGGCGGCACGACCCGACATACCGGACCCGCTCCCGTCCTGGCACCCCGCAGGCCGGAATCACGCCGCGCTGTGTGCGCGGCCCCGTCCCCGTCCGAGGGCCGGTATGCGGCGCGGTCACCGCACCGACCGGTGTTTCGCCTGCCAGGAGCTTCTGCCGTGACCCTCCTCCGATCGGCGCCGGCCGACCCTCGACGCCGCGGGCCGGTGGCCGCGGTGACCACGGCGCAGCCCGGCTGGACCGCCGGCACCCGCCGTCACCGGCTGACGGGCAGCCCCCATCCGACCCATGGCAGAGAGCATCCGATGACGCAGCCACCGTCCCCGTGCCGTGTCATCGACCCCGCAGGCTGCGGCCGGTCGCGACCGGCCGGTCACCGCAGCACGCCCGCCGGGGAGACCGCGGACACGTCGGGCGGCCCGCGGTCTCCCCGGCGGATCCCCGCCCTCGCCGCCGCGGTGCTCCTGGCCGCCGCCGCCATGGCGATCGGCGTCCCCGGCACGACGCCGGCTCCGGCGACGGTCACCGCCGGCGCCGACCCGGACCTGCTCGCGCTCAGCCCGCAAGGCCAGTTGCTGCTGCTCGCGCAGCGGGTGCAGCCCACGGCGGCGGATGCCCTCACCGGCGACGACAGCTGCGTGCGCATCCAGCGCAGCGTCGAGGCCGACGACAGCACGATCGTGTTCGAGTCGGTGCGGCGGATCAGCCCGTCAGGTGCCGGCATCGTCACGCAACGCCGGGCGACCGTGCCGTCGGGCGCCGGGGCCGCCGAGGTAGGCCGCCTGCTCGACCAGGCCGCCGCGACGGTGACCACGTACGGCTCCGGTGAACTGCTGTCGCCAGTCGGTGACCCGGTCCCGGTCGACGCCCAGACCCTGGCGGTGCGGGTCGCCGCCCGGACCGGTGCCGGCCGCGGTGCAGCCGCGGTCGTCGCGGTCCTCACTGACCTCGCGACGGTCCGATATCTCGACGTTGCGCAACGCGTCGCCGTGCTGCGGGTGCTGGCCACGCTGCCCAGCCTGACCGGCGGCGGCCTGCACCCCGACCCGGCCGGGCGCACCGGCATCACCGTCCAGGTCGACGACGGCACCAGCACGATCCGCTTCAGCGTCGACCCGTCCAGCGGGCGACTGCTGACCGCCGAGGTGGTGCCCCCCGGCGGCGGACACCGGCACGTCACGCAGCTGCTCGGCAGCACCCGATGCACCTGCCCGCCGCCCGCGGCACCGCCGGGTTCGGGCGCGGTGTTCTGGCCGCCCGTCCTGCGCACCGCGCCCCTGCTCGGGGACCCCTGCTCGACGACGCCCGGCACGCCGACCATCCAGCCCGTCGACCGTGCAGCGGCGGAACGCCGATGAGCCCCGCCAGCGCAGTCCGCTGCCCGGCCGCCGCGCGCAACCGCGCCACGGCACGGCGCACCCCGAGCTGGCGGCTCGGCACGGCGGCCGTCCTCACCGTGGACAGGGGAGCCGCCGGAGCCCGTCGGGAACTCGACGCCTGACGTGCCCGTCCTCGCCTGCGCCGCCCGGACGTTGGGCCGCGACGTACACGGCAGCCGGTCGCTCATCACGGCCGGCGGCAGCGCCCCGCATGGCGCCGGTGACCGCGCCCCGCTCGCCGCACGCTGCGCGGCGGCGCCGCTGCACCGGTACCGCTCCGACTGCCGGCACGGCCGCCTGGCGGGTCCCGGCCGGGGCATTGTGACGGCGGCAGTATCGGCCAGCGCCGCGGTCACGGTAGTACGGCTGCGGGAGGCGCGATGAGGACCGGCGACCCGACCCGCGCCGGGCACCACCGTGCCGATCCGGACGACGACGTGGACAGCGCCGGCAGGCATGCGACGGCGGAAACCCCGACGGACCTGGTCGACCGGGCCGGCGTGCGGCTGGCGGCCTACGACTTCGCCGGCGCATACCAGCTCCTGATCGAGGTCCGGTCGCGGATCGAGCACGACGTCGAGGTCGACCACACCGACGCCGTCGATGCCACCCGCATGCTCGCCGAAACGATGCTTGCCCTCGGCCGGGTCGACGCCGCGGACGACCTGATCGCCGACCTCGCCACGTGGACCGGTCTGGGCCCCTATCAGGCCGCGATGCTCGCCGTCACCCAGGCGCGGCTGCTCACCGCGCAACACCGGCTCGACGAGGCAGCGGCCTGCTACCGCGACATCACCCGGCACCATCCACAGCCGCGGGACCCGGCCCGATGGCCGGTGCTGCTGGCCATGGCCGGGGACGCCGCCGTCACCGCCGCCCGCGGCCGACCCGCTACCGCGGAACCGGCCCTCACCCTGGCCTACAACCACCTGGTCGACGAGTACGGCACCGACCACGTCGATGTGGTGCGGATCGGCGTCGAGCTGACGCAACTGCGGATGCAGCTCGGCGGATACGACGCAGCCTGGCACCTCGCCGCACAGCTTGCGCCGGCCGCAGTCGCCGGCCTGAGCGAGCACCATCCACTGGTCACCCAACTGGCCGGCCTCGTCGATCGTCTCACCGCCGAACGCCACGACCGCGACGGGGCACCGGCCGCGGCGACCGGTCGCCGGGACGCTCCGATCCCTGGAGCATCGCCGGCCCGGTCCGCTTGGCGCCGTCGGCACGTGGCCGGGCGACGGTCGCTGCCGTACTGGACGCTCGTCACGATCGTCGTCTGTCTCGGCGTCGCATCGGCGACCGCCGTCACCGTGGCCGCCATCGCCATACTCGTGCCCGCCCGCGAACCGGCTGCCACTCGGCCGCCGATCGCCGGCCCGATCCCTACCCGGGCGCCGTGGACACCGGCTTTGCTGCCCGCCGGTGACGTGCGCATCGTGCGGGACACCGGCACGACGATCGATATCGCCTGGACCGACCCCAGCGGCGGGACACGACCCACCATCCTGTTCGTCGCCAAAGACGACGCACCGGCGACCGTCGCCGCGACCGTCCAAGCGGCCACCACCAGCTTCCGGCTCACCGGCCTCGACCCCCACGCACGCCGGTACTGCATCGGCGTGGCCGTCGCCTACAGCTCCACCACCGTCGCGCGGGCCCCCGACGTCTGCACCAGCAGACCAACCAGTACCCCGACCTCGCGCCGCAGCAGCACGCCGAGCTCACCCCCGCCCGCTGCCAGGCGACGCCGCGGAACGAGCCGCCACCGCCACCTGCCCGCACCCGCACACGACCTCGGCCCGGGGCAGACCCGTCAACAGCGCTCCAGCTGGCGCATCGGCGACGTGGACAGACCGCACCACACCAGCGCTGACTCCGACACGAACGGCAGAGACCCATGGCGAAACGCACCATCCACATGCTCGACGACGACCTCGACGGAGGCCACGCAGACGAAACCGTGCAGTTCGAGCTGGACGGCACCGCGTACACGATCGACCTGTCCACGACGCACGCTACAGCGCTGCGGGAAGCGCTCGGCCCGTTCGTGCGGGCCGCGAACGCCACCCGCCGCATCAGTAGGCAGGCACGCCCCCTCGGCGCCGCGCAGCACCGGACGGCCAACACCGCCATCCGGGAATGGGCTCATGCCGCCGGCTACCAGGTGGGCGACCGCGGCCGGATCAAGACGACCATCGTGGAGGCATACCACCGGGCCACGCCCGGAGCAGACCCGCGACCGCGGACCAACCACGGCCTTGACGATGCCCCAACGGCAACGGACCGGTCGACCCTGGCAGGTCACGCCCCCCACGGCAGCGGCCGCGACCAGCACCGCGACCCCGGTTGCGGTCCTACCGATCGTGCTGCACGCCAGCGGAGCCGCCGACCCCTGCATCGCCCTTGACGGCCACCGCGTCGCCGTCCCCCGGCCCTGCACGCCGCGCTGCGCCGCACGCCGCGCGTGACACGGGCACCGGTCCCGCCGCACCGGCGAAGACCGCCGCACCGGCGAAGACCGCCGCCGACCTGTTCGTCGTACCCGACGCGCAGCGGGCACCGGCAGAGCACACGCCCGCATCACCGGCCGGCCGGGGGCGCCGTCGCCGCTGCATGCGCAGCTGCCGGTGCGCCGATCACCGCCCGGGCCATGGCCATCACCAGCCGACCCCATGACCAACGATCGGGTACTGGCCGCACGTGTACCCGGCCGCTGCGACCTCACCCATCGGAAGGAACACCCGACGTGCTGCCCATCCACCACCGGACCCCACCATCGCCACCCGCACCGATCGCTCACCGGCCGGCAGCAATTCCAGCCGGGCGACGCGGACGACACTGGCGGCCCGGCCGGCGGCTCGCACACGCGACCAGCGCCCTCACCATCGCGGTCCTCACGGCGAACACGGCGACCCACCCCGTCACCGCGTCAACCGCCCACACCGCCGCCCGGCCAGTTGCGGTGTCGGGGGTCCAAGGCGTCCGTGTGCCCGCGGCCGAACTCGCCATCATCGCCGACCGGATGCGGCCGGCACCCGTCGACGTGCAGCCCGGCCCGGTCGACTACATCGAGTTCCGCACCGGCGGTGACCCGTACGAAATCCGCGGCGGCGAGCCGACCATCTACGCGTGGCTGCAGGCGTGGAGCGGACCAGGCGGACAACACTGGGTCCGGCGCCTGCGCGAGGACGCCGGCAGCCCAGTCTGCGACCAGGCGTACGAAGACTCCATCGACTTCCGCGACGACAACCCGGCCTGGTTCGACGTGCCACCCGAGGACCCGGCCGCCCTGGAACGGTTCGTGCTCGCCAACCCGTACCCACCGCGTCCGAGCGACACCGCCGATCTGTACCTGCTGTACCGGATCAGCTGGCTGGCACAGGAACACAACGCGACCCTGCGGCAACGCCAGGCAACTCTCCGCGCGCTCGCCCGGCGTCCGGACCTGTACGTCCAGGTCGGTATCCGCGACGCCACTGGCCGGTCCACGATCACGGTCAGCGCCGTCGGCCTTGAACGCGACCCATTCTTCAGCCGGTCCGCATCCGTCAAGCCGGTACGCCGCGTCCTGGAGTTCGACGCCGACACTGGGCTTCTGCTCGCCGAGACCCTCTACCGGGACCCAGCCGTCCTCGCACGTGGACTGCGCGCACCCGTCCACGGCAGCGCCTCGAACGTCCTGGACCAGATCATCTACGTCGATCGACAACACGTCACGGACCCCACCAGCCCGACACTCGGCTGCGCACTGCACCCTCGCCCGTTCGACCGGTAGCGCCCGCGAGGCCGCGAACCCGTGCACAGGCCGGCGCCACGTCGGCCATCGACACGCCGTGATCAGCAAACTCGGCTGGTCCAGCCTGGTCAACGTCCGGCTCATCGACCCCGCCGACGACCCCGTGACCATCAGCGTCCGCCCCGGCCTCAGCCGACCCCTCGGCGTCACCGGCCACACCGGCGTCAACCTCCCCGCCATCCGCCACGCCCGCTGCGAACCGCTACCGCATTCGCGCAGCCCACCTCGGCCCACTACAACTCCGTCACCTCGACCAGCACTGGCCAGACATCCCGTACACCGACGAAATCGACGACGCTCAGTAGCCGCGACCTGTGGCACCACCACGTTCAGGAGGATCGATGGCGAACTTCTTCGACACCGTCATCGGCCGGTGGCCAGCCGGCCGGGAGGACTATCACTGGCATATCCTTCCCGACCCGGAATGGGTCCGGACGGCGCTGTTCGAGCCATACCGGGAGCTGACCCACCGCGACGGCCTCGCGCCGGTGGCTCCGCAGTGGACGCATGTCACGGTGCTGCACTCCGGGCCGGTCGACGCCTTCCGCGCTGAAGAGGTCGAGCAGGTCGTCGACCTCGTCCGGGCCGGCTGCACGGCGATCGCGCCGTTCGAGCTGACCCTGGACCGGCCAGCCCCGGGACGGGTCGCGCTCGAATGTGCTGGCCGGCCAGGGGCACCCGCCCGCCAGCTGTGGCAGCTGACGGGCGAGGCGACCCGCGCGGTGACCAGGGACCGGTTCCCGCTCATCCCGGAGCTGTACTACCCGCATGCGTCGCTCGCGTACGGCGTCGCAACCTTCGACCATCGGCCGCTGAAGGTGTCGTTGTCCGACCACGACCACGGCCCGGTCAGTTTCCTGGTCAGCAAGGTGTCGCTGGTGGCGCAGTCCCACGACGGGCGGTTCATCACCTGGCGGCACGTCCGGGACGTGTCACTGACCGGCTGACCTGCCCCTGATGCGCCGCCCCGGTGCCGTGCGGAGGTGCCCAACCTCGCCGGCTGCACGCGCACCTGGGGACGCGCAGCGAGCGGGGAGTCCGACGGCGCGGAGCAGGAGTTGACGCGCCGCACACCGAGCCAGCAGTTGCAGGTACGAGAACGGGAGAAGCTCGATGACGACGATGGTTTCGATCAACGCGTTGGACTTGTACGGCGCAGGCAGCGAGGAGGACGAACGCCGCTACGCGGGCGTGGAGGCGCTGCTGCGGGAGCTCGACGCCGACATCGTTGCTGTGCAGGAGTTGAGGGTTCCCGGCCCGGCCGAGCACCGGAAGGCCCAGGCACGGGGTGCGGCGGTCCGCCTGCGGCGTCTCGCGGAGGCGGTCGGGCGTCGCTGCGACACCGGCGCCCGCGCCGAGGACCTGCTGCTGGCCGTCGGTGGCGGGGTCCATCATGTCGGGCTGCTGTGGCACGAGGACTCGGTCGCGCCGGTGCCCGGTCGGGTACAGCGGTTCGGCCGTGCGGCGGGGATGTGGCACTCGCTGGTCACGGCCGTGTTCGACCTCGGCGACGGCGTCCTGGCCAGGGCCGGCAGCGTCCACCTGCCCCCGTTCGACCAGAACTGGGCAGTACAGGACACCAGTCAGATCCTGCGCGCCATGCACGGCGACGACCTTCCCGGTTTCGTCGGCGGCGACTTCAACAACATCGGCGCCACGAAGGTCCGCGACCCGTCGACCGGTGAGCTGGTGTTCTACGACGCCGACCCGTACGCGGGGCTGCCGTGGCAGGCCCACCACGTCTACCAGCTCGACGCGGACGGCGACGTCGACCGGCGCGCCGCGCACCGCCTCGAAGCCCCGCACCTGGGCCGGTTGCAGGATTGCGCGATCCTCACCGACACGCCGTGGACCCCGACGACCGGGCACCACCCGGACGACCGGCATCCGCCCCGCCGCCTGGACCGCTGGTACGCCACCCACCGCGCACCCGGTCGGGCGGTCCGCCGCTACCAGGCCGTGGCCGCCGCCCGGGTCGGTGGACTGACCGACCACTGCCCGGTCATCATCGACGTCGACCCGGCCGCGATGACGGGATCGTGACCGTGCCACGGCGGGCGCGGCTGGCGGTCACGGTGCTGTTCGCGGTCAACGGGGCGGCGTTCGCCGCGGTGGTGCCGCTCTATCCGCAGCTGCAGTCGGCCGAGCACGTGTCGGCGGCGGGCTGGGGAGCGGCGTTGAGCGGGTATCCCGTCGGCACGCTCCTGACCGGGCCGGCGGCCGGCTGGGTGGTGCGCCGCTGGGGGTCGGCGCCCGCGTTGTGTGCCGGGATTGCGGCGCTGGCGGTGCTCAACGCGGCGTTCGTCGTGGCCGGCGACCTGGCGTGGCTGGTGGCGGTGTTCCTGCTGCTGGGCTGTCTGGACGCGGTCATCGAGGTCGCGGCGAACGTGCAGGCGCTGCAGGTGCAGCACCGGTACGGGCGGTCGCTGCTGCACACCTGCCACGCCGCGTGGAGCGTCGGTGCGATCACCGGTGGGGTGCTGGGCGCGGGCGCCGCCGGCGCCGCGCTGCCGTTGCGCGGGTATCTGCCGGCGGTCGCGGCGGCGGTCGTCGCAGTCGTCGTCGGCTGTCGCCGGTTCCTGCTGCCCGAACGACCGCCCCGACCCGGTCCCGGCCCGACAGCCGCGGCCGCGACGGCGGTGGGGCGGTCGGACGTGGAGCTGGTTGCGTCGCGGCCGGTGGGGCTGGTCGCCGCCGCGGGTCTGGTCGCCGCGTGCGGGACGTTCATCGAGGACGTCCCGGCATCGTGGGGTGCCATCTACCTCACCGAGCTGGGCGCGACGGCCGCCGTGGCCGGTGCGGCGGTCGTCGCCGCGCAGACGGCGATGGCCGCCGGCCGAGCGGGCGGGGACTGGCTGACAGGCCGGTATGGGCCCCGAACCGTCGTGCGTGGCGGTGCGGTGCTGGCCGCCGCCGCGACGGGTGTTGCCCTCGCCGTGCCGGCACCGGCGATAACCCTGGCCGCGTTCGCCGTGTGTGGGCTGGCCGTCGCCGGCACGATCCCGGCCGCGATGACCCGCGCCGCAACCGTGCCCGGGCAGCCGGTCGCGCCGGCCGTCACCGCCGTCAGCATGATGCAGCGAGGCGGGCCGCTGCTGGCGCCGCTGCTGATCGGGTTCATCGGCGAGCACGCCGGCCTGTGCGCCGCGCTGCTCACCGTGCCGGTCGTGGCCGTCACTCTGTGGGCGGCGGCCGGCTCCCTGGCCGGCCGGCCACCCCGGTCTCATCCCGCGGCCGCGTCCGCAGCACCGGACCCGGCCGGCACCCCACCGGCCGAAGCCCAGCACCCGGTGCCACCGATCGAGGGACGGCGATAGGCTCTGGTGATGGACACGAGACCGGTCGTGGAGCAGGTCGACGCAGCCCCCGGCAGGTCGTGATCGCCTTGTCGGCCGATCCGCCGGACCGGGCGGGGTTCCTGGAGGCGATGCGAGCAGCGGACGGCGGTCACCGCGACCAGGTCACGCACCACCCGGTAATCCCAGGACATCCGATCCTGGGCGGTGAAGCCCTGGGCGGCGTCGGCGAGGGCGACTGCCCGCGCCGCTGGCCACTCACGGTTGCTCGCTGTCGCAGTTCCGCCGTGCTGGTCGATCACCATGACCTCCACCTCAAACGCCTCACAGCTCGCACCTTACTGCGCGGGCATGGTCGGGCCGATCGCCTGTCAGCCGGCCGCCGGGACCGATCATGCCGCTCGGGGTCCAGCGACCGGGACTGGTTGTCAGGGCTGGTGGCCCTTCACGTCGGGTCGGTGCTGCTGAGGTGCTCCAGGCGCCCGATGGCGTCGACGACTGCTGTCTTGTACGTGCTGGCGGTGGGCGCTGCGGCGATCTGGTCGAAGCAGTCCCGGACCGCGGGGATGGTGTGGTGTGCCGCGCGGGCGAGGAGCAGGTGCCGGGAGTACTCGACGCTGAGTCCGTGGTCGTTGCCGCCCGGCTGGTTGGTGCGCAGGTCGGTGAGTGCACTGTAGACCGCGTGCGGCAGCGCGCGGGGGTCGCTGTCGTCGGCGAGCAGGAGGTCCGTGCCGGGGTGCACTCTCGAGGAGCGGCCGGGTCTGGTGGTGAAGGCTGTGGCGGCGGAGGCTTCGGGGTGGTCCAGGACCGGCCATCCGATCGACGGCGCGGTGGCGATCGTGACGGGACCGTCCCCGAGGTGCGGCAGGTGGCTGGGGAAGACACCGGCTGGCGGGAGGACCCGGACCCGGTCGCCGAGGCGCAGGCCGCCGGCGTTGATCAGCCACTGCCGGGCGGCGACCTGCTGTGCCTGTTCGGCGAGGATCCACGCCGGCATCGGCATCGACGTGCCGAACGGGTCGAGGTCGACGCCGCCGGCGCGGACCTGCCGCGCGGCGGCGAGGTCGGCGCGGACGCTGGTCGGCGAAAGGACGGTGTCGAGCCAGCTGTACAGCTGCTCCAGCTTGCCCAGCCGATGGGCCGCCTCGGCGACGGAGACCCGCTGCGGGGTCTGGTCGTGGACTCGGGCCAAGGCGGTGAGGACCAGCGCGAGCAGCAGCTCCGGCTCCACGGTGAGCCGTCGCCCGGCCGGCGCGACGCGGTCCGCGCGGGCGGCGCGGCCGAGGTCACCGGCCCGCTGCCGGGCGGCCTGCCACAACCGGTCGACGTCGATGGGTGGCGCGGCCGGACGCGGCGGCCGCGACGCCGGGGCCGCCGAGGCGGCCCGGTCGGTGTCCGGGACGGACCCGGCGTGGACCAGCCCACCGAGCGGCCGGTCGAGCCGAGCCCGGAACACCATCGGGTCCGCCGGCCCTGGCACCCGGACGCCGGCGTGCGCAGCGGCCCACAGGGTCGGCGGGTGGACCACGAGCAGGATCCGGCGCCCGTGGCGCGCGGCGGCCACCCACGCTGCGGGGAGCCCGTCCACGGTGCACAGCGGCCGGCGCAGCCCCTCCACCACAGCAGGCGCACCGGAGCGAGCGAGGCGGTCCTGCAACGCCGGGACGGTCCACACCGTCACCGACCCCGCTCCCGGCTCCGACCCTGTCCCGGTCGCGGGCCCGCGCGTCTGTTCGCGTGCCGGTCCGGCAGGGCCCGGCGCGGTGAGTTCGGCGTACCAGCCGTGGACATGCGGCGCGTCGGTGAGCTGGTCGAGTTCCAGACGCCCGGTCAAGTCCCAGGCGCCGCGGTCGCGGAGCAGCCCGGTGAGGTCGTCGACCAACCGTTCCTCGCCAGACCAGCCCGGGCCGCGCACGACGTACCCGGCGGGGACGGCCTGCCACCAATGCATCACCGCCAACCCGTCCCCGACCGGTGCGATGACAGCGTCCCACCCGTGCGGCGGAGCACCCGGCACCACACCGGCCAGCACGCCGGGCTCCGCCACCGCCGTGCTCTGCCCGCCGTCGTCGGGTCCGCTGCCCGGTGACGGCCATGCCACCACCCGCGGACCGGCACAGCCGCGGTGCGTGCGGGTCAGCCACCACCGCAACACCGCCGGCTCTGCGGGTCCGGGCGGCATGTCGATCGTCGGGCCTCCGGGACGCTGCACGATGCCCATGTCGACATACAGCAGTGCATCGGCCGGTTCCTGGCCCGCGTCGCCGTACCGGCCGCAGACCGGGCACGCGAACCGGGTCGTGTACTCCAACGACCGCCGCACCTGCTCAGCCCGGGCCGGTCCGAGCAGAGCGGTGATCTCGCCGCTCACCGCGGTCAGGTCCATGCAGAGCTCCTGTCCCGGTCAGCGGCGCTTCCTCGGCGATTTCTTGGCCTGGCGGCGGGCACGTTCAGCGGCCTGCAGCGCCGCGAGCCATCGTGAGCGGGAAGCCGTCGAGGGCAGATCGACAACCCAAGATGTAGGTTCGCGTTTCCGCTGTCCCGCGAGAAGCCTCTGAGCTGGTGTTCTGTGGCCGTCGGATCGTGTCCTCTGCTTGTTGTCTCACAGCAGTGTCCCCGGGTGTGATGTGGGCCTGGAGCGGGCTGCTATTGGCCAACGCTTGGTGGCCGCGGGGCCGGCTGGGCTGGAGTCGACCGCGAGTCCGTGCCGTCCTGCGGACACAGGCAGGTAGCTGCTGCGGCGCGGCGGCCGGGACCGGGTCGAGGGTGCATCTGGCGGCGTTGGCCCTGCGTCGGCGGTCAAGGGGCGGCACGGTGCAGGGCAGCCCTGAGCTCAGCGAGTCCGTAGCCGAGCACGGGGCCGGGAACTATGTCGCTGAGGTCATAACCTTCTGGGGGCGGGTCCCGGTCAACCAGGGCCCGCCATTGCGCGATCACCGGATCGGTCGCCGGCTGACCGTGGCCCCGGTTCGCGGGTTCGGGAACATCGTGCCCGGCTGCGCGGAGGAGCAGTGCGAGGTCGGCCCGCCGCCAGCTGTGGGAGGCGTTGGCGAGGCGACTGCTCGAGTCGTGGGTCGCAGTGGCGCCGGGCACGGGCTGGTGGATGGGACGCTCGGTGATCCAGGTGAGCAGGTCAGTGGCGCTGATCTGGGCTGGGTCGATGCCGCGCTGGGCGGCCAGTGCGTAGATGAGCAGCGCGGCGGTTTCCAGCCGGATCTCGTACTGCGGATAGGTGCCGTAGGAGTGCTAGGGCCTGCCGGGCGGGTGCAGAAGCGCCGCCGCGTGGTCGACAGACGCCCGCCACTGGCCGGTGTCCCCGCGGGCGACGGCCTGTGCGTAGGCATCGATCGTGGCCATGCCGATCAGTATCCCTTATGGATGGCCCGACGCGTGACGCCTGGTCGTGACGACTCGGCCCACTGGCGGCGCCGGCGCACACTGGCGTAGCGCTGCGGCCCGGACGGGGCGCGGTGGCTGATCACGAGGGTGCCCGCGTCGCCGGCCTTGCTGGTGTGGCGTCGGTTGCGGTGGAGAGCGGGATGGTGTCGATCGTCGTCCATGTGTAGATGCCCATGTCAGCGTGTTAGTCGACGGCGACCAGTTCCACGGTTTGGACCGGGAGCTGCGCACGTCCAGCCCGGACGTAGTTGAGGGCGCCGAGGTGGGGCCCGATGTCGACATGCCCGATGCTGTAGGAGGTGGTGACGTGAGGTCTGCCGCGTTCGTGCAGCGGCGCAACGGCGTAGGGCCCAGTGCCTCGGTGGCCGCGTGCCGGACCGCGAGGCGGAGATCTCGCCATGGCTCGTCGGGCACCGCGTCGACGGTGATGGTGTGCCGCCACCAGCGCCGGTCCAATGTGGAGGGTAGATGCTGGCACGGTCGTGAGGTGCTCCCGAAGGGCTGGCTGTGCCAAGTGCTGCCTGCTGGGCGGCCGTGACCTCGTCGAGGTGAGTGTTGAGCCGTTCAACGCTGAGGTGCAGCCACCGGGCTGGCTGGTGGGCCAGGTTGGGCAGGTTCCGTCCGTTCCGGAAGTGCCGGTAGGTGGCGGCCATCACGGCGACCGCGTCATCGGGTGGCAGGGCGTAGACGTGCAGGCGCGTCAGTTCAGCCGCTACTCGTAGATCACATGCGCCCGCATCGTCGAGGACCAATACGTACCCGAGTAGTGCATTTGCCCGTGCCGCCACCGGAAGGTACGCCACGGCATCGACGGCTGGAACACCTCCACACCCGCCCTCGGCCACGCCACGCCCGCGGCAACCTCCCCGTCCGCACGGCGAAGACTCACCAAACGGACCCGACCACGCGAGACGACGTCCACCCCAGCATGACGAGCCGGCTCGGGCCCGAGAGCTGGCACTCGCACAGCTGCTACAAAGCCGCTTGCCACACATAGGATTCATCGATACATTCTAGGAGTGCAGAATGTTGCTGCGGTGACCCGCGATCTCGAAGGACGTCTTACCGCTGGAGAGTGGGATGTCGAAGACCAGTTCGACACGTTCGATCAGCTGATGGCACGCTATCCAGTCCTGACCAACATCTACCGAGTTCGGGCCGCCCTCGCGCCCCTAATCCACGCCGGGCTCCTTGAGTCGCGCCAAGGTAGCGGTACATGGGTACTGCGTGTGCCCGAAACCCAACAAGCAGCTCCACAGCCCTCCCCGGCAACATCCGCGCTCCTGGACGAATTGCTGAACGACATCGACGCCCTGCGCGCAAAGGTTGCCGCCTATCGCCTCCAGATTGAGGAGGGACCGAACGCCGCGGAATCCCGCTGAGGTTGTGCGACAGCGCACGCGGAGGCCGCCGTGAGACACCGCGACGGACCTGCAGCGCTCGGCGGACCTACTGGAGAGCCCCGTCGAGCGGTCGTTCCCATCCAGTCGCAAGCGGTCGGACGGAGCACGCCCGCAGGGCCAGCAGATGATCGAGATCCTGGACGTCTCACTTCCGCGTCCCATGGGCCGGACAAGGGACACGCAGAACGAGAAGAGGATACGCGAATCGCGAACCTACACAAGATCAACGACTCCAGGGCCGTGTCCAGCCCCAAATCGGGCAAGGCATACATGTGCCACAAAGTCTTACCCCTGCGGCCAGATTTCCGTACCACGCTTGAAACAAACTCCTTCACGCCCAGCCTCCCCCCTGTCGACAACACCTCAAGACCGACCTGATCGCGGCGAGCGACAAGCCCTTCGGGCCGCGGCTCAACGGCGAACTCGCCGTCGCCCTGTGCCAACTCCGCGACATCTGCCGCACGTCCCCGCAGTCTTCGGTTGCTCCAAACCAACGGCCAGCCTTAAGGCTTCGTCGCTGCGCCCAGCTGCCGCAGGTACGGCCCAAGTCGAAGCCGGTCGAGTGGGCCGTTTTCCCATGAATGCACCTTAAGCATGAGGTCCGGGCCGGCCATGAGTACGAGCGCATCTGATGCTTTCGCGGTAAGGATGGAGTTCGTGACTACCAGGGCCTTGGTTGCGCCGGCGGCGCGCAGCCTCCGGATAAGGCTGGCAGCCTCGCGGGTCCTCAAGTCGGCGCCAAGGTATTCGACATCGAGCACGACATTCGGACCGCCCGCCGCCTTTACGACCGCAGGTGCTTCGCTAGAGCCCTCCGGGTGGACAACGAGGTCTTCTGGTTTCGCCAAGACCGCCTTCACGGCGACGAACACGGCGGTATTGAAGACAGTTCGCGCTTGTGCAAGTGCAGCCGGGTCTACCTGAGCCTTTCGATCCGTACGGAACAGGGTCTCGACCTTGGCGATCGCCTTGACTGGGTCGTCCCGGACGTCGTCGGCAGCCTCATCCAGAACCTGCTCGTACTCAGGGACCTTCAGATTGCCCTCAGCGAGGTTCACGGATTTCGGGATACGACCGAAGATCGCGATGAAGCCAAAGAATATGCCAGCCACGAAACATGTCGTCACCGGCGCGCTCGGCAGACTCTCCACGGTGCCGTATACCGCGAAGCATGTGTAGGCAGACGCCAAGCCGCCGGAAGCCCATCGCTGTCCAGGTGTCGCCCGGATCAACTGCCACCGGCGACGCCCTGTATGCCCGCTATCGGGTATTTCGTCCACACTCGCGTGTATAGGACGGCAAAGCGCCGCGCCAAGACGTCACCTCGTGGGCAGGTTCGCTATAACCGGAACCGGCTCGTGGGTGGCGATGGCCAGGGCGGCGTGGTCGGCGGCACGGTGAACCCTACGAACATCGACCAATACGTATCGTTGGCGGTATGCGCAGCCCACAGTTCCGCATCGCGTGCTGTCTGTGTGGCAAGCCGATCCCGCTGGCCTCGGACGTCTACGCCCTGGACCAGGAGTGGCGGCGCCGGTTCCCGCAGATGGTCGGCACCCTGGCGTGCAGACGGTGCGCGCTGGACCGCAATCAATGGAAGTGTCAGAACGCGGACGGCACCTACGTTGCGGGCCACCACCAGCCGGCGGCGCGTGGCGACGAGGACCGGGACTTCGACTCCTGGAGCCACATCGCGGCCGAGGAGACGCACCGCGCGATGGTGACGACACATCCCTGGTCCGGACTGGTGCAGGGCGCCGAGGAATACCTGCGCCACCTGGCGAGCCGGCCCGGCGTCGACCTTGCCGTGGCGGCGCGCCTGCGGCACGCGCTGGACGAGTGGGACGCCCGTGCGGTTGCCGGCTCGCCTCGGACGTAGCCCCTTGGGCTAACGACGTATTTCGGGCATGGCTTCATGGGTTCGCCGTTCGTCCGCCGAGCCCGTCGTGCGCAGTCTGTCGGTGGTCGGGGGATGCGTCAGGGTGCAAGGGGGAACAGGTCGTGGACCCAGTCGGGGAGGCCGGCGATGAGGTCGGCGCGGCGCCCGTCGGAGCCGTCCAGGCCGAGGACGCGGTGGGGCACCGGGTGGGGCCAGGGGATGACCGGGCGGGCGAACGCGCGGAGCACGGTGAGGCGCACCCGGATGCTGCCGGCGTTGTCGTTGCCGATCGTGCCGTGCCAGAGGTGGGCCGGGAGCGGGGTATCGAAGACCGGCCGCATCGAGGAGTCGCCGATGCCGGCCTCGAACATCGACGTGTCCAGCGGTTCGACGCAGTAGTAGATGCGCAGCCGGCACCAGCTGCCGTCGGTGGCGGGACACGTGCGAAGGCTGGCCAGCTGCGCGTCAGCCGGGCGGCACATCAGCACGTGGATTGGCTGGCCGGTGTCGGGGGGCGGCGGGTCGGAAGCCGGGCGCACCCGGCTGGGTGACGGTGCCGGGCCGGCGTCGCCGTGCAGGTCGGCGATCTCGACGAATCCTTCGTCGGCCATGAACCGGCGGACCTCGAAAGGGGTGGGGCGCGAGGTCAGGCCGTCGAGGCGCTGCCGTTGCTGCGCCGAGGTCCTGTCCTCGTGGGTGACCTCGGGCAGCCATTGCAGCAGGTACCGTCGCCGGTCACCGGTGACCAGGTGCTGCAGCGGCGGTTGTGGCAGCCTGGGGCTGCTGGTCAGGTGGTCGCTTTGGTAGAGGGTCAGATCGGTGGGCGGGTCCGGCGGCGCGGGGTAGGAGCCGTCGACGATGCGTTCGGCGATACGCCGCGGCGTCGAGTCTCCGACGGCGATCAGCTCGTCGTCGCGCAGGGACCACAGCCGCCGCACGGCAGCCGTCCGGTACAGCTCGCCAGAGTCGACAATCGGGGTGCTGCGCGGACGGTGCGACCCGGCAGCAGCCACCGGACTGCTGGTGGCGCTGGAGCCAGCCGACGGCTGTTTCGCGGCGGTGACCGGGGCTGGCCGGGCGGCAGCCGCTTCGTCGAGCCGGTCCAGGTGCAGCGGGTCGAGGTCGATGCTGAGCCGGTCGGCGGCGACGGGGCCGTCCGGGTAGCTGTCGGATCTGGTGCGGGTCTTGCTGCGGTAGGCCAGCCAGTAGCCGATCGGCGGGCCGTCGAGCAGGGTGGCCGTGTCGTGGTCCAGCGCCCAGAGCGGCCTGAGCACGCGCGCCCGGTTGCCGTACACGCTGGACTCGGCAACACCGAGCGGCGTGTGCGGCAGGCCGCTGACCTTGACGCGGGCGCCGGCAGGCCAGCCGCCGCGCACCGTGATGAGATGCTCGTCGATCAGGGCGGTGATCGCCGGGAGCCGGTCCCACAGCGCGCACGACGGCCTACGGGGGTAGGCGAGTCCGTCGCTGCTCTCCTCGGTGGTGGACACCATCGTGGTGCCCCACGTCCAGCAGCCGACAACCGGGTCGTCGTCGGCGTGGCGGCCGGCTTGCGGCAGGAGCCGGCGGTCGCGGTCGTTGAGCGGTTCACCGACCAGCGCTCGGGTGGTGGCGTGCGGCAGCCAGGCGATCACGGCGCTGGCCTCCCCGGCGTCGGTGTCGGTGTGCGCCGGTGGGTGCACGGCGTGACCCATCGCGGTGAGCCCGGCGTAGAGCCAGGTCAGCAGCGCGTCGCGGTCGGCGAGGCGGTACCGCAGGTCGGCAGCGGTCACCGCCGTGAGCGGCGTCTGCCGGTGGTGGGCGCAGACGTAGATGGGCAGCGCCCACCACGGCAGGTCCTCGGCCACGACGTGCTTGCCGCTGCCCGCGCAGCAGTCGGCAGCTAAGGTCCGCGCGTGTTCGAGCGCTTCGGTCCACCGTAGCGGCACTGGCGTCTCCTGCCGGGTCGACCGGGTCGGGTACGAGTCGCGGAACATGTCCGCGCCGGCCGTGATTGACTCTAAACGACTCGGCCATGTGTTTCCCTCGATCAGGCGGCGAACATAACGATGCTGCCCGAACACGCCTTGGGTGCCGGCTGCCCGACGATGCCAGCGGTTGAGCGATGGCCCGTTCGGTGGTGCCGGCTCGTACGGGTGATGACGACCTCCAGGCGGGCGGGCTGCGGCACCGGTGACCATGAGCGTCGCGGTTGCGGTCACGATCGAAGCGTGACTTTCATTGGAAGATGAGCGCTGGCCACGCGCGATGGAAGTGTCGAACACGGTGTGATCCAGCGGGTCCGGCAGGATGTGGGTCGTACCGTAGACGGCGTCGATGCGCCGGGAGATGCCGTGCCGGCAGAACGTGTCAGAACCGCGGTGATGCCCGGTCGCCGGCCGGTCCGGCGGGCGGAGTTCCGCGGCGGCGTCGTGAAGGCCTCCGGCGGCCAGGACATCGGATGGCCGCCGGCCGGCCAGTGGACTCGCCGCCGAGCAGCATCTGTCCGGCGACATGCAGCGCATTGCCGGTCAGGACGATGCAGCCGACCCACGCCGCGGCGGCGCCGGTCTGGACGTAGCACACGCCGAGGCCGTGGAATACCGCGGCCGCGGCCGCGGCGCCGGCGGTCGTGGGCAGGTGGGCGGGCGTGACGGCGTCGGCAGCGAGCCAGGTGGCGGTGATGAGCAGGACCGCCGTCGTGAGGCCGATCGAACGCCGCCAGACGGGCCGGACAGCGGCGTTGCTGATCCGCAGCACGAACACCGCGACCGCGTTGACGAACAGCAGGTCGTGCGTTCGGCTGCGGGGCATGCCGCGCCACCGGCGCAGCCCGGCAGTGAACCTACGGTCGATCGACCGGCTGAGCGCGGACTGGGCACTGGTCCCCGCCCACCAGCCGATCAAGGCCATGGTGAGGACCGCGACGCCACAGGTGGTGTAGTCGACGGCCGCGACCCCCAGTTGGGCGTCCGCGGGCGGGTCGCCGACCAGCCACGCGATCATCACGCGGCCCAGAAGTGACATGGCGAGGGCCACGAGGCCGCGGATGACGAGCGGTTTGCTGGACAACTCCGGTGTCACGATGGCCCTTTGATCGTCGGCTTCGATGGCGTACTGGGTCGCGGTCGTGCGAATCGGCCGCTGTGTCGCTGTGCCGCGCGTCTGTGTCTCGCCGGCGGCGCGGGTTGCCGTACCGGCACATCGGCTACCGATGGTATGGCCCGACTGGACTCGGTGAGCTCGACGTAGGTGAGGCTCCGCAGCCGACGGGCACGTATCACGAGGAGCTGGACGCGCCGTGACGGGCGGCCGGTCCAGCGGGTACTGGCGACGCCGAGCCTGCCCTGTGGCACAGGGGTACCGTGCCACACGTCGGCGGCGTGGTGAGCGCCGCCGGGCAAGAGCCTCACCGACCGCGACGCACGACTGCGGTGTGGTGAGGCTGCGCGGAACTGGCCAGCTGTGCTGCCGCGGTCCCACGCCATTCGACGGCATCAGGTGTTGCGGCGGCGGGACACGACGGCGACGCCGGCACTCGCCAGGACCAGCACCACGCAACCGACCCCGACCGCAGTCCAGGCGCCGGAGGACAGGCCGCTGCCGGACCGGCCCGTGTCCGGGTCTGCGGCGGTGGCCTCAGCTGTGGGAAGCAGGGGGTTGACGGCGGTTGGAGGGACGTGGGCGGTGAGGGCTTTGATGAGGTTGAGTCGGCCGTAGCCGTAGTCCGGGTCGCGGCCGGGTGGGCCAGCGTCGTCGGCGGTGCTGATCAGGCGCTGGATGACGTCCCTGGCTGGCAGCTGGGGGTATTTCGCGCGGATCAGGGCGGCGGCGCCGGACACGACGGCGGTGGCGTTGCTGGTGCCGTTGCTGGTGGGGTAGTAGCCGGCCACCCGGCCGCCGCCCTCGGCGCAGATGAGGGGGATGTCGACGCCGGGGGCGGTGAGGACGACTTCGGGGCCGCCGATCGCACCGTCCCAGACGGTGCCGGTGCGGTCGACGGCGGACACTGCGATGACGCCGGGGAACGCGGCCGGTTCGATGACACCTGTGCCGGGGGCGAACGCCGAGATGTTGCCGCTGCCGGCGACGATGACGACGTCGTGGTCCAGGGCGTAGCGGACGGCGTCCTCGCCGCCTCGCTCGAGTTTGCCACCTTCGGAAAGGTTGAGGACGGTGGCGCCGTGGTCGACCGCCCAGCGGATGGCATCCGGAATGTTGGTCCGGCCGAGACTCTTGCTGCCGGTCCCGGTACGGACGGAGAGGATTTTGGCGTGGGGTGCGATGCCGAGCAGATGGTCGTCGGTCCCACCGTTGGCGGCGATGATGCCGGCCATGGCGCTGCCGTGTCCGTCGTTGTCGGTACGGCTGGTGCCGGTTCCGGGTGCGTAGGAGATGCCGTCGATGACCTGTCCGTCGAGGTCGGGGTGGCTGCCGACGCCAGAGTCCAGGACCGCGACCACGACGCCGGCGCCGGTGCTGATCTCGTGCGCGGCTGCGACGTCGAGGGTCTGCAGGTACCACTGGCGGTCGCGGATCGTCTGTGCCGCCGCAGGTGCCGGCAGGGCGACGATCGGCGTCAGGCCGGCGAGGACGGCGGCCGCCGCCAGCACCGGTCGGAACATGCTCACCGGGTCACCCCTTCTTGGGTCGGTGCGCGGCCGGCTGGTTCCTCGACCGGTGGTGCGCCGGTCAGGGTGTGGGTGGCACGAGACTGGCCCCGGCCTCGCCTGCTGCGGGACGGCCGGTGCGGGCGGCGCAGCAAATCGAGCAGGACGGCGCCAGCAGCGTGGGTCTGCTGGTCGGCGAGGTCGTGGTGGGTGACGAGCCGGACCGTGTTGGCCGTGACCGCGACAGCCAGGACACCGCGTGAGGCTGCGGCCCGGACCAGGGTCGGGCCGGTCCAAGCGGTGCTGGTGAGGTCGAGCAGGACCATGTTGGTGTGGACGCGGACCGGGTCGACGACGCCTGTCGGTGCGAGGGTGGTGGCGAGGAGTTGGGCGCGGTGGTGGTCGTCGGCGAGCCGCGGCAGGTGGTGGTCCAGGGCGTAGAGGCCCGCGGCCGCGAGGATCCCGGCTTGGCGCATCGCGCCCCCAGCGCGCAGCCGCAGCCGCCGCGCGACAGCGACCCGCTTCTGGGTGCCGACCATGACCGATCCGGCTGGGCCGCCGAGTCCTTTGGACAGGCAGACGGTGACGGTGTCGAACAGCCGGGCGTAGGTGGCAAGGGGGATGCCGGTGGCGATGTGGGCGTGCCAGAGCCGGGCACCGTCGCAGTGCAGGGCGACGCCGGCGCGGCGGGCGACGTGGTGCAAGGCGGTGAGCCGGTCGAGCGGGTGGATGACGCCGCCTGCGAGGTTCGCGGTCTGCTCGACGGCGACCGCGGTGGTGGGGACCGCGAACCCGCCGCCAGGGCGGATCATGGTGTTGATCGTGGCGGGGTCGATGAACCCGTCCGAGCTGGTCCAGGTGCGCGTGGTGATGCCGCCGTGGACAGCGGCGCCGCCGCCTTCGTAGGAGACGATGTGCGCGTCGTCCGCGCAGAGCAGCTCACCGCCGGGCGGCACGAGTGCCTGGATCGCGACCTGGTTGGCCATCGTTCCGGTCGGCAGCAGCAGTCCGGCCTCGTGGCCGAGCAGCTCGGCGACCCGCTCCTGCAGCTGCTGGACAGTCGGGTCTTCGCCGTAGACGTCGTCACCGACGGCGGCATTGGCGATCGCGGCGCGCATCCCGGGGGTGGGTCGGGTGACGGTGTCGCTGCGCAGATCGGCAACCACGCGCTGTCTGGCCTTCATGCCGCGGCCCGCCGAGTCACGGCGAGGCGGGCGGCGAGCCTGGTGATGGCTGCTGCGACCTGGTCGGGTTGTTCGAGGGGGAGGTCGTGGCCGCCGTCGAGCCACTGCACCGGGACGGTCCGTCCGGCCAGGTCGAACGTCGCCAACAACGCCCGCAGATGCAGGGCGGCGCTAGCGGGGTCGCCGGGGCGGGCAAGCACCGCCACCGTCGGGGCGCGGAGCGTCGCCAGGACCGCGGCGGGCTCATGGGACCACAGGCTGCGGGCTGCGTGGACCTCGTGCTCGACGGCGAGCCGCAGTCTCATCGGCCCGGCCCCCGGACCGGTGGGCTCGGCGAGGTCCTTGTCGGCGGGATGGCCGGCGGCGGGATCGGGTTGGTAGTTGGCGAGCAGCGCCGGGATGGCTGCGGCGGGCAGGCCACGGCCGGTCGCCCAGGCCGTGAGCATGGCCGGGGTGGGGGCGATGCGCCGGTCGAGGAGCATCCGGTATCGGGCGTCCCACCAGTTGTCGCCGAACAAGATCCGCGGGTCGTAGATGCCGCCGTCGACGAGGCACAGCCCGGCGACGAGGTCGGGCCGGCGGGCAGCGACCTCCAAGGCTACGGCAGCACCGAAGCTGTGCCCGGCCACCAGGCACCGCCCGGTGTCCAGGGTGTCGAGGACGGTGACGGTGTCGTCGGCAAACGCGCCGATCGTGTACCCGTCGGGTGGGGTGCTGGACTGGCCGTGGCCGCGGTGGTCGAACCGGACCACCCGTCCGCCAAGCCGTGCGGCGACGAGGTCCCACCAGCGGTGTGTGCTGGCCAGGCCGTGCAGCAGGACCACTGGTGGGCCATCAGCCGAGCCGGTGGTGTCGTGGACGGCGAGGTCGACGCTGCCCGTAACGGTCACCGTCCGGGCGGTGCTGGTCAGCAGGGCGCTCATGCCGCGTCCCCGACGACCGTACTGTGCGGGCGGGTAGTGAGGTCGTCGATCGCGGCGGCGATCGTGGCCGGGCTGGGATTGGTGGCGACCAGGACGTAGGGGACCTCGACGCTGAGCTCCTCACTGAGGGCGACGCACAGCTGCGCGACGAGCAGCGAGTGCCCGCCTGCGGCGACGATGTCCGTCTCCGGGTGCACCGGCAGGTCCACGGCTGCGGCGACGACCCGCAGGACTGTCGGCAGTGACCCGCCAGCGTTGGCGGCGTCGTCGTTTGGTGCAGGGCGAGGGTCAGCTTGGGCGCGCAGCGCCTCGCGGTCGGTCTTGCCGCCGGCGGTCAGCGGCAGGGCCGGCACGACGCGGATGTCTGGCACGGCGAACGGCGGTAGCACCGCTGCGGCGTGCGCCCGCAGCTCGGTGGCGAGTCCGGTGCCGGGCGGGCCGTCGTGGTAGTCGGCGGCGACGAACGCGGTGAGCCGGTCGGCGACGGCGACGACGGCGCAGGCGAGGACGGCTGGGTGGCTGGCGAGGACGTGTTCGACTTCGCCGAGGGTGAGGCGGTGGCCGCGGAGCTTGATCTGGTCGTCGCGGCGGCCGTGGTAGGTGAGGGTGCCGTCGGTGCGCCAGGCGGCGAGGTCGCCGGTGTGGTACCAGCGCCGCCCGGCCCGGTCGGTGGTGAACCGGGCTGCTGTGGCGGCGGGATTGGCGGCGTAGCCGCGGGCGACGCCGACCCCGCCGACGAGCAGTTCCCCGGTCACCCCCGTCGGCAGGATTCGGCCGTCGGGGTCGACGATTCGGACGGTGACGCCGGGCAGCGGGGCGCCGATGTGTACGTCTTGGCCGGGGTGGAGCTGTCCGACGGTGACCGCGACGGTCGCCTCGGTCGGTCCGTACCCGTTGAAGAGCTGCCGGGCTGGGGTGGACCACCGTTGCACCAGCCGTGGGTGGCACGGCTCGCCGACCGCGACGACGGTCCGCAGGTCCGGCAGGCTGGTGGCGGGCAGCGCGGCGAGCACAGACGGGGTGAGGGTGGCGACCTCGACGCGGTGCTTGCGCAGCCATCGGGCAAGGGCGTCGCCGCCGGTCCGGGTGTCCTCCGGGGCGAGCACGAGGGTACCGCCGGCGGTGAGGGCGAGGAGGATCTCGCACATCGCGGCATCCCACGACCAGGCCGCCAGCTGCAGGACCGGGGTCCCCGCGTGGACGTCGAACCGTTCGGCGAGCGCTTGGGCCATGTTGACGACGCCGGGGTGCTCGATCAGGACGCCGTTCGGGGTGCCGGTCGACCCGGATGTGAACACGACGTACGCCAGCGGGCCGCGGACCGGGTCCAGCCCGGCACCCGCGCCGGCGCCGATGCGGGTCATCGTTGCGCCGGCCGGGATGTGCGGGGCGGTGTCGGCGGCGCGGACGTGACGCACGGCGCAGGTGGCGGCCATGTACTGCAGCCGCCGGTCGGGCCAGGCAGGGTCGAGGTAGAGCACCGCGCCGCCGGCGCGCCACACGCCGAGCAGCTGTACGAGTCCGTCGACCGAGCGGGGCCAGCAGACCCCGACGACTTCGTCCGCGCTTACGCCGACCGTGGTCAGGTGCGCGGCGACGGCGTCGGCGCTGCGGGTCAGCTGCTGGTAGGTGACGGCCGCGCCGGTGGCGTCGATGACCGCGACACGGTCGGGTGCCGTGTCGGCGTGCTGCCAGATCAGGTCGGCGACGGTGACGGCCGCGGGCCTCGGGCGCCGGCTCATCGGATACCGGCCGGGTGGTGGGCGTCGAGCTGGATGGGCAGGGTGGCGAGGCTGCGGAGGTTCGCGTTGTGCCGCCACTGGCGGCCTGGTAACGGTCGCAGCCGGGCGTACCGTTCGATGAGCAGCCGGACCGCGGTCTCGGCCTCGAGGCGGGCCAGCGGCGCGCCGAAGCAGACGTGCGACCCGTACCCGAAGGTGAGCGGACGGGCCGGGTGGCTCGCCCGGTCGAGCAGGATCCGGGTCGGGTTCGCGAACACTCTCGGGTCGCGGTTGGCGGCGGCGAGCAGCAGCACCACGCTCGCCCCGGCCGGCAACTCCGGCCCGGACGGCAGGGCGACCGGTTCGCGGAGCCTGCGGGCGGTGTACTGCGTCGGTGGGAACAGCCTGCCGAGCTCGGTGACCGCGTCGGGGATCTGCGCCGGATCGTCGGCCAGGACGTTCCACAGCCGGGGTTCGTCGGTGAGGGCGGCGACGACCGCGGAGAGCAGGTTCGTGGTGGTTTCGCTGCCCGCCGTGGTCAGCATCAGCAGGTTGGCGACCAGCGCTTCCCGGCTGATCGCGCCGTGCTGCATCGCAGTCACCAGTGCGTCGATCATCGCCGTGCCGGGCTGGTGTTCGCGGCCGGTGACGTGTTGGCGGAGGAACGCGGCGAGTTCCGCAACGGTGGCGAGCGTCGCCGCCCGGCCGACGGTCGGGACGTGCCCGGGAGCGGCGACCACGTCGCCCCACGCCAGGGACCAGCGGCGGATCGTCGCGGTACCGATCGAGGATGGGATGGCCAGCAGGTGCCGGGTGACGTCGATCGGGATCCGGGCGGCGAATCCGGTCACCAGGTCAGCGACCGGCTGCCCGGCGAGGTCGTCGAGGGCGGCGGTGACCGCCGCCGCGATCGGTTCGGCGAGCCCGGTGCGGACGGCGCGGACCTGGACCGGCTCGGCGAGGACCCGCCGCAGCGCCCGGTGCCGGTCGCCGTCGACGAACGACACGTGCATGTCCAACGCCGCGAACGCCTCCTCCAGGCCCGCGCCTGGGAACAGGTTGAGGGCGGCGGCGTGGTCCATGTGCACCGAGGCGGCCGGGTGCGCCAGCACCGCCCGGACGTCGCCGTGCCGGGACACCAGCCACGCCCCAGCGACCGGGTCGAACACCGCCCCGGTCCGCAGAAGCTGGTCATAGAACCCGGTCGGATCGGCGATGGTCTCCGGCAGCTGCAACTGGGCCAGGCCGAGTTGCTCGGCAGCAGTAGTGGGCAACGGGAACTCCTTCAACCGTGAGGTGGCGCGGTCAGCTCCGCCCGCCCGCCCGCCGCCGACACCGCCGACACAGCGATGGCGCGTGCCGGGTCGGCGTGATAGCGGGCGAGAGCGGCGAGCAGGTGGTCAGCGGTGAGCCGGGCCAGGACCATGCCGGCGCCGGCCGGGTTTGCCGGCAGCAGCCAGCGAAGCCCGGCAACCCGCGGCGAGCCGCCGCTACCTGCCGGGTCGAGCAGGAGCAGGCAAGGCGCGTCGGCCGGGATACGCACGCCGTGCAGTACGACCGTCTGGGTCGTGGTCGTCAGCCATCCGGACACCGGCGGCAGATCCGGCAGCACCGTGGCGGTGAGATCCGCCCGCCGCTGCGGGTCGGCGAGGCCCACGAGGGGATCTGGGTCAGCGCGGACCGTGTCGACGAGGCGCGGCAACAGCGCGGCGGTGGCGTCCCAGGCCGCGGCCAGCAAGCCGGTGCACAGCCCGGTGACGCCGTCGAGCGTCAACCTGTCGGCGCCGAACCCACGGCAGACGAGCACGTCGTCGAAGACCGCGTCCGGCTGGGCCGGGTTCAGCACGTCCACCGGCTCCGCCGCCCGCTCGCGCACGAGCCGGCCGACGACCTCGCGCAGCACCGCCAGCGGCAGCGCCGCTGACTCGGCCACCATCGCGCACCGGTGGGCGAGCCGCTCCAGGAGCGTGCGTACCTCGCCGATGGTGCCGCCGCAGATCCCGAACACCGATCCGATCACCGCGCACGCCAGCCGATCGACCGGCGCCCCGCCCCCGCCAGGCCACGCCCGCACATCACCCGGCACACCGCTGGACGCACTGGCCAGGGCGGCTGCGGCCTGCTCAGCGTGGACCCGGATTCGGCGTCCCCACACGAGGTCGGCATGACCGACCGTCGCGGGCCACACCATCCGCAGCATCGCCCGCTCCCGCGCATCCATCGCGACGACCGGCCCGCGCACAGCAGACCGCCCCGCCGCGGCGACCCGCGCAGGCACGGACGGATCAGGTTCGACCGGGACCGGTACGACGGCGAACGTGCGCGGGTCGTGGCACGCCTGACCGACCGTGGCGTCACCGGTCAGCAGCCACAACCCGGACCGCTCGTCCATGCCCACGAACTCCTCGGCAGCAGACTGGCAGACCAGCGGCGGCGTCCCGGAGAGGGTGAGCACCGCCGCCGGGTCGAACCAGAGCGGGCCGCCGACCGCCGAACGGGCCGGTGTGGTCGTGTGCGGCGGGGTCACCGTCAAGCCCCCCGGCCCCGACGGTGACCCCGCCGCGGATACGGGCGGACCCGCTCGGCCACCGCCAGTAGCACCTGCCGGGTCCGCGGGTCCGGGATCAACCGCGTCTCGATCGTGGCGACCGCTGCGCGCAGCTGTGCCGCTGTCTGCCGTCCTGGACCGGTGGCGACCAGGTCGACCTGGCGGTGGTCGTCGCTCGGCGTATTCCGGCTGATCAGTCCAAGCCGCTCCAGCCGCCTCACCGCGCTCCACGCCGTCGCATGCGCCATGCCCGTCGCGGCGGCCACCACGTGCATCCGGGCCCCTGGCTGGTCGACGACCGCGGTGAGGACGGCGAACGTGGACCAGCTCACGCCGGCGGGCTCCAGCACGTGGCGTTCGACTTCGCCGCGCAGGTGCGACGCCATCCGGGCCGCCGCGAGCACCGCCGCCGCGGGCGCCGGTGCCATCGCCGCCGTGAGGGCTGATGGGGCCGGGTCGGAGGCATTTGGCTGGGGCGCGGTCACCGGATGCGGTCCCGCAGCTCGCGGACCTGCGCCCAGATCGTCGGCCGGTGCCGCCCGCGATAGAAGGGCACGATGGCCGCCAGCCAGCCTCGACGGGGCCGGTGCCGGCCCGACGCATTCCTTGCCTGATGACTGGCCATCGTTCGCCCCCCCGGTCGGCATTGCGCACACGCGCAACGGTCGGAACGCACGCCAGACACCCCGAAACCCGCAGGTCATCGAGGGTCATACGCACGTATCGACCTTGCCGCTCACACCCGGCGAGCGGAAGTTAGCCAGGGTTAACCAGCAACCCCGACCGGTAGCCAGAACCGTTGCCGAACAGCCCGCTGCCACCAAACGCGACCGGGATACCGGCGGGCTGAGCGCGGCAATGCCCGCCGACGTTCACGCGGGTCCGGCCCTCGTGAACGCCAGCGGGCGTCGGCTGCCGTTACCTGGACGCCTGCGGCTGGTTCGCCTGCTTCGCCCGCCGAAACAGCGCCCAACCGAGCCGCTGATCCTGCCCAATCATCCGGCGGTCACCGGGCACCCAGGACGCGGCGCACTCCGTGCAGTACATCGCCCGCTGCCATAGCGCTGCCGCGGCAGCGTAGGCCGCGCCGAACTCTTGGTGCCTGTGCCGCCTGACCAGCGCGAGCAAGCCCGCAATCACCGCAACGACGCCGACCAGTGCTCCGAACGCCATTCCGCTCGCGGCGGCCTCCGGCGGCCCACCGAGCGCGCCGACCGCCAAGAACAGCGCCAGACCGACCGCGCCGCCAGCGACCACGGCCGGCCGCTGCCACGACGGCAACGGCAGCAGCGGCGCCAACGACGCCGACAACGCAGTCTCGGCATATGCGCGGCCGTCCGACCGGCCCCGTACACCGCCGACGTTGTGCCGCATCGCCACCGTGACCTGTGACCAGCCCGACGCGTGTACCGCCGGAACCGCCAGCACTCGGTGCCCAGGATCGCGGGGGCACCGCCCCGCCGCCGAGCTGGCTTCACGACCGTTGGCCCCTGCCGCGCCCGACCGACGCGCCATGTCGCTGCTCATACCGACCCACCTACCCCCGCGCCGACAGTGATCGATGCCTGCAATGGTGATTCGTCCGCTTCACCCTGTCCACCCGGATCGGTGGAGGGTCCAGCGCTTCCCGGTCCGTCGAGTGCGAGACCGGCCATCTCGGGCGGTCTTCTGTTCTCCATGGAACCGTCGCCCGTCCGGGTTCGGTCCTGAATGGGCTGCGTGGTCGTCAGATGGTCTGCTCCGTCTGTGTCAGCCCACCCACGGATAGCGCTCGCTGGTTCGGTCTGCTCGGTCTGTTCGCTGCCGGTCAGGACCGCGGCCCGGACCCTGTTCGCCTGCCGGCTGCTCGCCTGCGTCAGCTTCTCCACGTCGTACCGGGTGAGTGACCTGTTCGCGACCTTCTCGGCGGCGTTGGCGCGGACGATCGCGATCAGCTCCTCGTCGGACCGGGGCCGTCTCTTGCCCTGTTCGCTGTCCTGTCCGGCCTCCTGCCCGCCGGTCTGCTTCGCGACCCGTCCGGACTGTTTGCCCAGTTCGAGCGCCTGTTCGGTCCGCGCCGGGCGGGGCAAGGTGTGGCGGACAGGTTCGTCAGTCGGCGCCTGTTCGGTCTGGCCTGTCCGCTGGCTGTCCGTGGATGCGGGCGGTCTGTTCAGTTCGCTGTCTGGAACCCTGTCCGCCGAGGCCTGTCCGACCTGTTCGATCTGTTCGGCTACCTCTGCCCGCGGCCTGTCCGACATTGGCGAGGGAGCAGACGCGAGTGCCTGTTCAGCGCTGCTGGCCGCGGGCGGAGACCGAACAGGTTCGGTCCGTCCGCTCCCGCTGAGCGCCTTCACGAGGACGGCGAGCAGGTGCACGGACAGGGCGAGCATGAGCGGCGGGATCACCCCGACAGCGCGGGCCCACTCGCCCGGCAGGTCAACCCGTCCGTCCTTCCCTCCGGCATGCAGCCCGTTGCAGCCGCCGGACACCAGCACGCCGACGGCGACGACGACCCACGGGTACCAGGTCGACCGGCCGAGCTGCTTCAGCAGCAGCACCGCGACGGTGGCGACCCCCATGGCGCCGTCGATCGAAACCGGCAACATCCACGCCCACGACGGGCGAGTGTTGGCGGCGATCCCGACGGAGCGGATCGCGTCGTACGAGAGGGTGAATGCAGCGACGGTCACGGCGAGCGTGCCGGCCACGACGACGGCCGCGCCGATGATCGCGAGCGCCCGCCAGGTCCTCGGCTCCTTCTGCTCGCCACTCATTCGGCAATCCCTCCGATCCCGATCCGGGTCAACACGAAACTAAGGTTCTCCACGACGGCGCCTCCACGGTTCAGCCGCTGAGTCCTTAGCCCAAGCCACTCCGCGTCCTGCCAGTGCGGTCTGCCCGCCCGATCGCCGGGCGCGCGTACGCTGCTGCTTGCCATCTCTCTTGCACTCCAAGTTGGAAGAGGGGTGGACGGCCTCAGTGGGCGGCAACCCGCTGAGGCCACCTTGATCAAGTAGACATCCGTCTTCACCAGCCCGGCGGTCGGCGTTGCCCTGGGCTGGTTAACTACCGCATGCCGAGTTCGCGCGGCATCGTGTATTCGACGATCCGGACACGCGTATGGGGGAGCACGCTGATGGACAGACGGGCACGGACGATGACGGCCTGCGGTGCGGCGGCAATCGTGGGTCTCGGTGCCGGACTCGCACTGGCCCGGCATCTCACGGGACGTGATCACCTCAGCCCACCAGCACCGGCCTACGGGGAGGACCCGTCAAGGCCCAGCGCCGCCTACCTGGCCGGCTACATCCGCGGCTTCGAGGATCGCGATTCGCGGGCCGCGTAGCGCCACACCCGCCATGGGTGGACATCATGCCGCCACCGTCGCCCCCTTGCCGGCTCACGCCAGCAAGGGGGCGATGCGTGTTCCTGACGCAACGCTTTGCTGCGACATGGCGGGCGGAGCGCTACGCCAGTACGGTCTTGGCGCCAAAACTGGTAGCAAGATCGGTAGCGAAACTACGCCCGGATCCACCAGGTCGCAGCAGGTCACAGCGGGTAATCGTTGCAGCTAGATGTCCTGCGGTGACCCGCCTCGACCCGGTGGAACCCCCATGGTCGACTCCTTGTAATCGGAAGGTTGGGGGTTCAAGTCCCCCCGTCGGCTCTTTCATTCCTCCCCATGCACGCCCTCTGAGCTGCATGAACCGCCGCTAGTTGCTTGAGTCGGCGCGGCCGATTCCATCCGACCGCGCCGACTTGCTCACCGATTGCTCACGCAGCGTTTTTGGTTCGACTCTCGGGCCGGTGTTGCGTGAGCAGTTTTGTCGCCTCCTCCACCTGCGCGGCGGTCGCTTTGCGCATCAGGTGCGCGTAGACCTTCCGCGTCACGGCGGGGCTGGAGTGGCCGAGGATCATCTGTACGACCTCGATGGGCACCCCGCCCGCGAGCAGCAGCGAGCACGCGCCGTGCCTCGTGTCGTGCAGCCGGACGACCGGGAGGCCGCACGCCGCCACGTGAGCCTCGAACGCCGCCGTCACGGCACCGGGCCGCAACGGAAGACCAGCGTAGTCGCAGAACACGAGGTCGTGATCCTGGTAGCCGTCTTCGAGGAAGTCACGTTCGTCCTGCTGCGCGGCGCGGTGCCGGGTGATCGCGGCCTGCGCTGGCGCGGCCAACGGCACCCAACGCCGACCGGCCCGTGACTTCGGCCGCTTGAAGAAGCGACCGACGTGTTCCTGTCCGCACACCGGGCAGATAAGACCCTCGGGCGGGACCTCGCTCCGCGAGACCTCGATGACCGTTTGCCGCACCGTCAGACCAGCGCCGTCCGGATCAAGGTCCGCCCACCGCAGGCCGCACAGTTCGCCCCGCCTGAGGCCGGAGTAGGCGGCCAGCTCATACAGTGCGGAGAGCCGGTCGTCCTTGACGTGCTCTAGGAACCGCGCGGTCTCCTCGGGCTGCCACACAGTCGGATCGTCGTCCTCCTCGATCGCGGGTAGGGCGTCGATGCGGCCCAGAGCCGGGTTGACCGTGATGAGTTCGCGCCGCACGGCCACCGCCAGCGCGGCGCGGATCGTGCGGTGGTATCCGGCGATCGTCGCCGGGGTCCGCTGCTGCACGCGGCGCCCCACGTTGCCTACGGGTCGGTCGCCGTTCTGTGGCGCGGCCAGGGCGCCAATGACTCGCTCGATGTGGCTGCGTCGCAGGTCCCTCAGCCGCAGGTGCCCGAGGCGAGGTCGCCAGACGTCGCGGACATGACCGCGGTAGTTCGACAGGGTCTTGGGCGATCGCCCGCGTGCGGCCAGCTCCTGAAGCCACTGGTCAAGCCAAGCCGCGACCGTGGTTCCGCGGTCGTCCGAGAAGGTGCCCGCGTTCAGGTCGGCCAGCGCTGTAGTCATGGCGTCTTCCGCCTCGGATGAGGTGCGAAAGCCTGAGCGGACAAGCTGTTTGCGCTTCCCCGTCTCGGGATCGGCGCCCACGTCGATGGTGTACGCCCAGGAACCGTGAGCCTTGCGGCAACCCTTGACCCTCTTGCCGTTGGCATCGCGGCACTGGCAGCGCTTGAAAACGGATCCCCTCATGGGTGATCGTGCTCCTTCGTGTTGGTGACTCAACGTGTTTGGGCGCGAGGGATCGCGGCGCCTAGCTAGCAGCGGTGAGGGGGCCGAAAACCGCTCTGTGGGCCGTTTCCGCATGTTGTGGCTGGTGGTGTGCTAGCTGCTAGGTGCCTGATGGGGTAAGGGATTTGGTGCTAGCGGGGGTGCTAGCGCTAGCGGCTGGTGGTGCTAGCGCTAGCAGGTCGCGGTTGCGGTTCGATCCGCGACGCTTGGTAGTTGTGGGGCGTTTCGGGCTGTTGCTGGTGTTGCTCGCGACCCGCGACCGGTCAGTGTTCGTGCTGGTCGGACCGGTCGCGGCTGCGGTCGCGTTCCCGTGACCGGCGGTCGCGGGTGAGCCGCGACCGGTCGGAGGAGATGGCCCCCGTCGAGCTGGCGCGCATGGCGACAACCGTGGTTGCCCCCGAGGTGTCCCGCTCAGGAGCGGGTGGGGGCGGTGACACGGTGACAGCGGCAGCGGAGGGGCGTGTTTGTGCTGCTCAAGCCCGGTGCATTGCTGTCACCGCCTCGTGGTGACAGGTGGTGACAGCGGTGACAGCACCAACCACCTGTCACCGCTGTCACCGGTTGTCACCATGAGGCGGTGACAGCGTCCGAGGTGGTCTCACCTGCGGAAACGTCGCGGTCAACGGTGGTTGTCACCGTGTCACCGCTGTTCGGCCTTCAGCCGGCGGGCTTGCCTCGGGCGGCGTAGGCGGCCCGTTCCGTGGTGAGCTCGGCGGCCAGGTCGCGGCGTTCGGCGGGGGTCAGCTCGCCGGGTTCGATGGTGGGCAGATTGTTGAGCCAGTGCTCGAACGCGCGGATGGGGATGACCCATCGGCCGCCGAGCTTGCGGGCGGGGATCTCGCTGGTGCGGACGAGGGCGTAGGTGCTGCCGGGGGAGAGGGAGAGCAGTTCGGCGACCTCGGCGACGGTGTAGACGGCGCGGGTGACGGTGGCTGGTGTGGGCCGTTCAGGGGCGTCGGCAGGGTTGTTGGTCCGGTTACGGGGAGTAAAGGGAAGGACGTTGCTGGACATGGGGTGGATCTCCCTTGGGGTGGTAGCGGTAGCGGTGACGGTGGGGCTGGAAGTGGCCTGTGGGCCGGTTTTCGGGGTGCGGGCGGCGGTGCCGCTACCCGCTACCTCGGGATGGATCTCGCAGGCCAGGTAGGCGGAAGCGAGGTAGCGGCAGGGGTAGCGCTGCCGCTACCTGGTAGCGGGCCGCTACCTACCCCGCAACCTGCAAGCGCAAGGCCGCGACGGTTACGGAGAGTTGAGATGCCCCCGCCCCGGCGACGGGGTGGTAACGGCGCGCGTGGCTCCCGCCGACCCCGCCGGGGCGGGGGGCATCTCGCCTGTTCGGTGCTTGCCGTTACCTGCGGCCCGGGCCGCGTCGGTGCTGCTGGTGGGCCGGATTGGTAGGTAACGGCAGGGGTAACGCGGGCGTTACCGGCACCGCTGCCGTTACCCGCGCCGTTACCTGCCTGCGGCGGGTGGCGCCTAGCGCTGCGTAGCGGGTCCGCCGCGCCCGTGAGGGGCGCGCTGGGATGGGTGGGAGACGAGGGGCTAGAGGGCTAGAGCCCTTGTCAAGGCTCGAATTTGGGGCTAGCGGTGCCGCTAAGTCTGGCGGCCATCGGGGCTAGGTCTAGCCCTTGGTGCAGGGGTCGCAGAGGGCGTAGGCGAACAGGATCGGGCCGAACGCGGCGATGCTGCCGGTGAGCGCGAGTGCGGGTCTGCGGCATCGGTCGCACGTGACGTCCTCGATCGGGTCGGGGTCAAGAGCTGCCGCGCAGTCGGTGCAGACCAGGACGCCGGGGTGCCATGCGGCGGCGTTGAGCAGTTGCGGCGCGGCGCCGACGTGGGCGCAGACCCGCGCGGTGTGGTTGTGCAGTGCGGTGATGAGGATTTCGGCTTGTGCGGCGAGCCAGGCCCGCGGCGGTGCGGGGTCGGGTTCGGCCTCGCCGCGTGCGGTGGCGTCGGTGAGAATGCGGTGCGCGTGTTTGCTGGCGGCGGCGACCTGGTCGCCGAACGCGGTCGGGTGGGTGATGCGGGCGTTCATGCGGCGGTCCCTTCGTGACCGTTGGCGCTGGCGGGGAAGAGAGCAAGTGGCGGTGACGGTGTGTCACGGCCGGTGGGCGGTTGTGCCAGTCGCCCCACAGTCACGCCAGTTGCGCCACGTTCCGGAAGCTGGCGCAACTGGCGTGACTGTGGCGGAACTGGCGCGGCTGGCGCAGTTGTGTCACTGAGCGTGAGTCGCCACATCGACCGTGCGGGGAACCCGGCAAGCTCGGTGACGACCCCGGCGCGGGGGCGTGCCCGCTGCAAGGTGCGCTCGGCGATGCCCTCGACGCGGGCCGCCTTGCGCACGTCCGGCCACGGCGCCTCTCCGCCCTGTTCGGTCAAGTAGGCGATGAGCCACTTGGCTACCGCGTCGCGTTCGGTGCGGTTGTCCGCGTCGCCGGTGCCCGCGTTGTCGCCGAGGATGTCCGCCACCGACCGGTCGGACTCGCCGGTGAAGACGAGCCGCCCGACGTAGGCGGGTCCTTCGTCGGTGGGGACCTCGGCAGACTCCACGATGTAGCGCAGCGATGGCAGGTCCAGGCGCCCGAGGTTGTTCTTGGACTGCGACATGACGCACGAGCCGTCCCCGGCGTCGTCGTCGCGGGCGATGGAGATCACGGCGCGGGCGACGGCGGAGAACGCACGGGAGCCGGTGATCAGGTTCAGCGCGTCGGGGGATGCGGACTTGTTGAAGTGGGCCAGCCCGACCACGGCGCAGCCGGTCGTGTCGGCCATCTTGGCGAGGGGTTCCAGCGCGGTGCGGAGGTCGCGGTCGCGGTGGGTGTCGATGCCAGCGGCGATGAGCGACAGCAGCGGGTCGGCTGCGATGAGGGCCACCCCGAGTCGTCTGATCTCCACCGCCAGGGCGGAGCAGTCACGCGGCAGGGTGAGCGCGTCGAACCCGGTCTCCTCCTGGATATCGACGCGGTAGACGAGATCCATGTCGGCGCCGGCCGCGTACAACCTTGGGCCGATCGTGTGCGCCCACGAGTCCTCCGACGCGGCGTAGATGACCGGACGTGCCTGCCCGAGGTGCTGACCTGGCAGCGTGCCCCGGGTGATCTGCGCGGACAGCCACGCCAGGGTGAGGGACTTGCCGATGCCTTCCCGGCCCGGGATGAGCGTGATCGAGCCTGCCGGGATGCGGTCGGTCCAGGTCCAGTACACCGGCCGCATCCTGATCGCCGATGCGGGAGTGAGCACGATCGATCGGGTGGACGTGCCCGGGTGTCCGTCACCCGCAGGCAGGGCGTTCACGCGCGACCCCCTTTGTTCCAGCCGCCCCCGGTCCGGGGTGGTCCTGGTGGCGAGGTGGCCCCCGCGCCCGGTGGCCGTTGGTGGGACCTGCCGGGCGGGAGGGCCATCTCGCCAGATGGGCGGCTGAAACACGCGGGTGTTTCAGCGGGTCCGTATCGCCCGGCTCGGCGGGCGGTGATGGTTCGTGCGGGCCGCTGAGCGGTCCTGAGACGCAAGATCTTATGCATGTCGATGTCTTCTGTTGGGTGGGTGCAATGGCGGGTGACTGATGGCGCTCTCCTCGTCGTGGTTCCTGGCTGGAACAAAGGGGAAGTGGCGCGACGGTGCGCGCGTGGAGCGGTGGCTGTCGCGCTGAAAAGTGAGCACGGCGAAGCCGGGCCTTCTCGTCCTTGGTGTCGTCGTTGTTGTCGTCCTGGTGTCGACAGGCTGTCGACACGCTGCGCGGACGCTGTCGACAGTGGTGCCGCGTGCTGGCACGGCGGAGCAGCCTTTTTCCGGGAGGCGCGGCCCATGCAGTTGTCAACGAACCCATGTGCGGACGCGTGCGCCCGCGTGGTGACCACACGCAGCTGCGCGGGTCCTTACGCGAGGTAGGAGGGAAAGGGCCGGTGCGCGGCCACGGTTCCTAGGCCAGAGGACCGCGCACCGGGCGGGGGGATCAGCCCCGCGCCGCCACGTCGGCACAGGTGGTGCCGTACGCGGCCCACACCCGCTCAGCGATGCGGTGCGCCCGGTTGAACCGGCGGTCACCGCGCCAGAAGTCAGCCAGCATCGCTGCCGCGTGACGCCGGATCGCGGGGGTCTCGCCGGTCCACTTCCCGTCGCTCAGCGCCAGCAGCCACGTCGTGCGCTCTTCGACCTCGGCCCGGCCCAGCTCGGCGAGCCCGGCCCGGACAACCTCGGTTGCGGTCGCGGCGGCGGTGTCGAACAGCGGCGACGCGACGGCGGCCGTGGCGATCTGGCCGTAGGTCAGGCCGAACAGGGTGTCTCGCAGTCGCGTCACGTCGGTCACCGCCGCAGCCGACACGGCGGGGGCCAGCATCCCGGGGCTCACCGCTCCACGCCCCACGGGCCAACGACCGGGCGGGGCGTCTCGGCCACCACGTAGACGGCGAACTCGCCGTCGTCGTTGACCGGCGCGGTCATCGGCAGCGACCGGAACGCCTGCTCGTCGCAGCCGTCACGGCTCGTCTCAACGACGCCGCCCATGCAGTCGCACCCGACGTCGAACCCGTCGCAGGTCTCGCACACGATCCACAGCGACGCCGCATGCATCGCCACGCACCGCTCCGAGGTGCACCACCGCGTCATGCAGTAGATGCAGACGCTCGCGTTGTTCAGCCGCATCGGCTTCTGCGCGGCCTGGGCCGCCGAGAACGGCCCGAACGGCACCACCACCACCCGAGCGGCGCTGTCCTGGACAGGCGGGGCGGAGATAGGCTTTACCAGCATCTTCGTGTCCTTCCAAGGGGAGACTGATGCGCCGACCTCGGCGGGGCTGGTACCCCGCCGAGGTCTTGTTTACCCCCCTTAACCCTGCGGTCCAGGGGGGTGTGCAAACAGAAGACCACGGATGGCAACCGGCGTCAACCCCCCTCAACAAGATGTGTAAACCCCGCTGTTCGTGCCATGGGTTGATAGCCCCCATGGACCGACGTGCGGTATGGTTAGGCCCCTTGACGGGATGGGAGACGCCTTGCGTGACCTAGGAGCCGTGGAAGCCATCGGCGATGCGCGTGAGCGCGCGCTGACGGCACACAAGCTCATCGACGACTACCAGAGCGCGATCGGAGAGATGTCCCGCGTTCGTCGCGAGGCGTTGGAGGAACTGCTCTCCAGCGGCATGTCTCAGGTCCAACTTGCCGAGATGCTCGACATGTCCCGCTCTCGCGTTTCCCAGCTCCTGTCCGCTGGCGTACGCCCTGAACGCGCCTTCCTCGGCACCGCTCGACTGACCCTCGCCATCGGCGGCAAGCAGGAGTCCGGGCGTAGCGACCCTGGCGACGTGCTCTCGGCTGAGTCCTTCAGCGCGTACGAGACGCTGGCTGAGCTGGCGCGCACAGTCGGCCTGGAGGCGGGATACGAGGTCGTTCCCCCGCCCGGTCACGTCCACCTCAACCGGCCCAACCTCATCGTGTTGACCAACCCGCGTCTGTTGCCGTTTCTTAGCCAGGTCATGGAAGCTGACCCGCACCTCCGCTACCTGGTTGACGACAAAGGTTGGTACATCAAGGAGCCCGACACGGGCAAGGAGTACCGCTCGCCGCGAGATAACGGCGAGTTCGCGGACTATGGCTACCTCGGCCGGCTGCCCCGCCCAGACGGTAAGGGCTCGTTCCTGTACATGGCAGGGACTCATGCACAGGGCACGCTCGGCGCGGCGCGCTACGTCGCGGACAATTTGCCTGAGCTGTATCGCGAGCTCAAGGCCAGGCGCTTCTCTGCGGTGATCCTGTGCAAGTTTGACCCCAAGAACAACCGCAACATCTTGTCCACGGAGCGGGTCACACCGCTGTTCCGTCACGAAGGTTGAGCCTCTATGCGCATGTCGGTTGCCTCAGAGCCGTCCACGCGGGACAGGACCAATGAGGACTGGGTTTCCACTTCACCCGGCCTGATCGTGGTCCTGGATGGCGCCACGGCCCGCACGGATACCGGCTGCCGTCATGGGATTTCTTGGTACGCGGCTCAGCTCGGCGCGGCACTGTCCGCGTCTGCGAGCAACCCGGATGTTGCGCTGCCGGCGGCCCTCGCCGCGAGTATTCAGCGTGTGGCCGCGCTGCATCCCGAGTGTGATCTCACGCACGAGGGCACCCCATCAGCCGCGGTGGCCGCCGTCCGACTCGGAGAGACAGTCGAATACCTCGTGCTCGGTGACGTCTCCGTCGTCCTCGATCTGGGCAAAGACGTCACCGTCGTCTCGGATGAACGTGTCAGCGACACTGCGCTGGCCGAACGGCAGGACGCTGACCGGTACCCGATAGGGTCACCCGAGAAGAACGCGGCGATGGTCCGCATGAAGCACATTGAGCTGTCCATGCGGAACCGCGCGGGTGGTTACTGGATTGCAGCGGCTGACCCTTCTGCGGCCGAGCACGCACTCACGGGCGAGGTCAAGCTGGCCGACGTGCGGCGCTTGGCGGTGCTGACGGATGGCGCGGCCCGCATCGTCTCCATGTTCGGCCAGATGGGCTGGCCCGATCTGCTCGACACTGTCGAGATCGCCGGTCCTGACGCCGTCTTACGACGAGTGCGGTCGATTGAGGACAGCGACCCAGACGGTGCGCGGTGGCCCCGCAACAAGTGCAGCGATGATGCGACCATCGCCTACGCTGTTGACCCTTCCCTGGTACTCAGAAACGAGGGTAATGACCACGCCGGATGAGCAAGACGAGTTTGAGCGAATGAGGCTGGTTGCGCAGATCGAACGCGCCCGCGGACTCATCGTGCAGTACGACGAGCATCAGGAGTTCTACCGGCGCCAGATCGAGGACAGCCGGTACGAACTGGGTAGACTCGACGAGCGGCTAGGAGGGTGACGACCATGAACAGCGACACGCACACTCAGGCGCTTCGTGACGCACTGCGCGCTGACCATGAGGCGTGGATCGCCGAGGTTCAGCAGTGGGCCGATGACGCAGCTGCGGCCGGCGACACCGCACGGCAACGGCGTCACCTTGCACACGTTGCGAGGCTCAAGGCGATGCCGTACCCGTGGGAGACCCAGGCGCCCGCAGCCTAGCGACCGCGCCACTCCAGCCGCCCGAGGGAGCCCGAAACCGTGAGCCCAAGAGCCCAAGCCAAGGTGGCAGCCAACCATGATTGCTGCACGAACACCGGCCTGATCTACCCCGACCGCGGCAAGCGCTGCGATCAGCACGCCACCGCCGCAGATCGAACCCTGGTGGCCGACCTTGCCAAGAAGGCGCGGCCGATCCTCGGCACGCAGATTTGGCCCTACGGAGCGGACATCGACGTAGCGGCACGCCAACGCCTCATCGCGTGGGCGGAGGAGCACAACGTCAAACTTGCCAAGACCCGCTGCCAGGGTCTCCACTGGCTCCGCACGGGTCGCTGTGGCGTCAGCTTGTGCAAACGCGCTGGGCGGTGGATGGACCACGTAACCTCCTGGACCAATCACGACGGTCCGGCGCTGCTCCTTGCGCAGCCGTATGGGCTGATGCCGGATGATGTGATCCAGCTCGGCGGGTTGGCGACCTCTGGTGAGTTCAAGGTTCAGATAGACGGAAACGGCTGGTACGGATACGGATCGGTCGCGGTTGAGTTGTGGCGCCCTGGCGCCTACGAGACGAGTAGTCAGCAGCGAGTCAGCGAAGTCCTCGACAACAGTTGACGAGGACGGCAAGGAACGGCTGTTCATCCCTGACAGCGCCTGACGGGCCAACGTCCACAGTGGAGGGCCGATGCTCACCGGTTGCTCACACAAGCGATACAGTCGGGGGCCGTTCGGCGGCACTAGACGCCACAGCGGGTCTTCTTGACCAGCACAGGAGCGCTGTAGACCAAATCAATGGACAGCGTCCGTCAGCGGACTTCGCGCACTTGTAATCGGAAGGTTGGGGGTTCAAGTCCCCCCGTCGGCTCTCCTAATCAGGCCCCTGAACTGCCCGTTTCGTATGTGTAGTCGATCTTGGCAGGCTGCCTGGACGGCCGTCGTGCTCATTTCTGCGCTCGGACGATCTCGCACTACATGGCACCAGCCACCCTGCACCGAACCCCGCCGATCCGGATCATGATCCGCTGTTCGCATCGGGCGGTTCACCCGTTTGAGAACACTCTCGTACACGCAGAGGAGTCCTGTCCGAGTTGTTGCAACTACAGTCCCGGTCGTGACATTGCCCGCTCTGTTAGTCCCGTTCGAGTCGCTGGCTGATGCCGATCTGGCTGTACATGCCGTCTACAGTGGCGGAATCTCGGGCTCGAGCGGTGACGACCCGCTGCAACGGCTGCTCTCTGCGGGCAATCAGGGCGGCTTTCGATATAGGGGCTCGCCAGCGTCGGGGGATGTCCGCCTGGTGGTGCTGTATACCTCCGGCGCAAACCTAGACTGGCCTGACGCGCTCAACGAGCAAGCCGGCATCTTCACCTATTACGGCGACAATCGAACCCCGGGCCACGAGCTGCACAGGACTCCCCGCCGCGGCAACATCATCCTCAGGGACTCCTTCGCGGCGTGCCATGCCGATCAGGCCGCAAGGCAGCGGGTACCGCCATTCCTGCTCTTTACCAAAGCTGCGGCAACGGGCCGGTCCGTTCGGTTTCGCGGTCTTCTCGCGCCGGGCGCCGCTGCCCTGAGTGCTGATGATGATCTCCAGGCAATCTGGCGAAGAACCAGTGGCGAGCGGTTCCAGAACTATCGCGCCTCCTTCACGGTGCTCGACGTTCCGGTTGTGAGCCGCGCGTGGATCACCGAAGTCCTTCAAGGCAACCCGCTCGGTGTGGCATGCCCTCGGCCGTGGGCAGACTGGGTACGCGGTCGTTCTTATGACGCGCTTGTCGCTCCATCGACGCGGACTGTCCGCAGCCGACGAGACCAGCTGCCCGCCGACCCGGTCGGTGAGCAGATACTGCAGGCAATCCACCAGCACTTCACCGGCCGTTGGAGCGACTTCGAAGCCTGCGCCGTAGAACTCTGGCGGATGATGGCCCGCGCGACCGGCTCCACCACGGTCACCAGGGCAGTCCGCGACAACGGCCGCGGCGCCATCGGGGTCTATCAACTCGACCCAGCGGCCGACCGGGTAAGTCTCGACTTCGTGCTTGAAGCGAGGTGCTACGGCCCAGTCAACTCGGTTGGTGTCAAAGAGACCTCAAGGCTCATATCACGCACACGTCACCGAATGTTCGGCGTGCTCGTTACCACCTCGTACGTCCACGAGCAGGCATACAGCGAGGTGCGGGATGACCAACACCCCATCGCCATCATCTGCGGTCGCGACATTGTCGAGACTCTGCGCGCCCACGGCTACAGCAGCGTACAAGCCGTTCAATCGTGGCTGACCTCAGGGCGTTGAGCTTCGCGACCTGCCGATATATAGGGGCCAGGCGCAGCGAAGCGCCAAACGCTTCTAGTCATTGGTGCCGAGCGGACGATCCCCTGAGCCAAGAGCAGACGCCGGCCCGCTGATTTACTGCTAACTATCGCCGTCCACAACCAAAGTACTCTGCCCTTTGCTAGCCGGAGCGTATTCTATGGAACGTAAGATCGAAACCGACTCAGAGATCGAAAAGGTGTACGACTTCTTCCACGATCGCGGCATCGACGAATTCGGTCCGCTGGTTAGGCAGGCGACGGATGAGGTCATAGCCACAAGCAGGACTGGCCGTTGGCACCTCGATCAATGCAACCGGCAAGAGATGGCTTATCTTGGTGTGAACATCGAGAACCTAATCCGGCAAGCGTATAACTTGGGTGAACCCCATGGGCGCATGGACTTTAATATCGACGGAGTCGAGGTCGACTGCAAATGGTCTCGTAATTTTGGTCAGTGGCAGATACCTAGGGAGGCCGTCGGTCATATCTGTCTCCTCGTCTACGGCGACGATATGGACGGAGTTATGGCAGTTGGCTTGATAAGAATAAGAGAGGAGATCCTCGTCGGCGGCAACCGGGATCAGAAGCGCACGATCAAAAGTCCGGCGGGTGTCAGCGAAATCCGCTGGCTCATCGAACGTGACGCCCCACTGCCCGAAAACTTTTTGCTGAGCCTTCGGAAGGCTGATCGAGATGCGATTCTGGCTCAAACTTCAGGCGACGATCGCCTAGTCGAGCTGTTTCAGCGTTGCGAAGGTCGGATAATTACACGTCATGCGATCGAGTCGGTTGCGCAACAGGTTGATGCGACGCGTCGTGCGCGGGCTGCAGGAGTTCGCCTGGCGCCTAAGGGCATGGAGGTTCTCTGCGGATACCGAAACGAAGACAAAGCCCGTGCCCTGCAGCTGGGTGGCCCGGTGCCGAGAACGCGTGCAGAGTACGTATGCCTTCGTGCCGACGGAACAACCCCCGAACGCGTCATTGAGCTTGAAGCAAAGAGAATCAAGGAGGCTGCCGCATTTCGCTCCGACTACAAGAAAATGGCGGCAGCGGTCCGAAGTGAGCGGAACCGCAGACGGAAAGAGGCGGACGCGGCTATCCGAGCCGCCGCAGAGGCTATTGAAGTAATCGAAGCGACAGACGAGTACGCCCCCCTGGGCGACATCGTTCATGATGCAGCCCAGAACGCTGAATTGAGCGCAGTGCGTGATTCAGCCCCGCCTGACGTATCGCGATAGATCTAGACTAGGCGTATACCTGCGTCCTATCGACTTGATTGTATGCTATGGATAACATAGACGCCGTGCCCGACCGGAGACTCGGTCTTGAGGCGTCAAGCACGCTCCTGCGGTACGTCGGCCCGGTGACAAGCTGTGCGCCAGGCCGACGTACCGCCGTTTCGTATCACGATCATTTTCCCACCCGCCGGTGATCCGTAGTCGCTCAGCTAACCTTTGCCCTGGTCTTGGCGTGGGCGAAAGTTAGATGCCGACTGTGCTCCTCCTGGCCCCGAAACGCTTTCCAGTCGCCGAGCCGATACGTTACGTCGCCGCGGCGTTCGCCTCTATCGATGACGAAGTCCTTTTCAAGATCCACGATCCGCTTGACGACGATCTCAACTGTCATTGATCCACCAAGCATAGTTTTGATCGCCTCGGCGGTCATCGGCTCCCCGCGGTCGCGTAGCACGCGATAGATCTCATCATGGACCTTAAGCGGAGCGGGCGTCTTTGACGGCAACGACTCCTTGCGAAGCGCGCGGGCGATCGACTCGCCGACAGCGCGCGCCACCGGGGGTGGGAACGCGTTGCCCACCTGGCGATACTGGCTGGTCTTCTTGCCCAGAAATTCCCAGCGATACTCGCCATCATCCCAACCCTGGATGCGGGAGACCATCTCGACCGTTAGCTTCGGTCCTCTTGGATGGTCTTCAATCTTCCAGTCCCTCCCGGGAGCTGCATTCGCGAGCCCGTGAGCATCGGTCCACAGCTCCTCCCATGCACGTTTTGCCCGCGTGGGCCCGAGATCTGCCCCTCCATGCTTTTTACTGCCACCGACGATTGTAGGCGCGATTTTGTCGGCTGCTTCAAGCCATTTCGCATGATACTCGGGGTCCCAGCCATTCGCTCCCATTAGTTTCCCGGCCACCTGGCTCACGGTTTTCACCGAGTTGAGCTTCTGGGGCCAGGCGAAGTAGTCAACATACTCCTTGCGAAGAGCAACTAAAACCATGCGGGGCCTTAGCTGCGCGACGCCGTAGTCGCGGGCTTCGAGCAGCTCCCAGAATGCTGTGTATTTGAGTGCTGCAAAGCGGTCCACAACGGCCTGCCGGTAACCGGCAAAGCGAGCGTCGTTCAGGCCGCGGACGTTTTCAAGCAGCACGGCCTGAGGTTCGATACGGCCGGCTGCTTCGACTGCCCATGCAAAGAGGTCGCGCTCATCAGCGGAGCCAAGTTGTTTGCCGGCCACTGAGAACGGCGGGCAGGGCACCCCGCCCGCGAGTAACGAGACTTTTCCTTGGAAGTCTTCTGGCTTCCAGACTTCTTCGTCGGCAACGTCGCCGATTCGGACTAGCTTCTCCGGATCCTCGTTTGGCTCCAAGCGCTCCAAGTTTGCTCTGAGAGTTGCCGCAGCTGTTGGGTCTAGCTCGACTGCGAGCTTATGGTGGAAGCCAGCACGATGCAGTCCCAAAGACTGGCCGCCGGCGCCGGCGCAGATCTCTACGACACTCAGCTCAGTCACTGTACTCCTCGGCTGTCGTTCTAGGTCCGTGGTTGCGGGTCGCCACCACTGCATCCTTCAGCACTCGGCTGGCTAAGCGCTGAAACCGGTCGGGCGAGTGTGATAGGCACCGCTGGTGCGTTAGCCAGTACGGATGGCCAGTCGCGATGTCGCGGGGCGTGGCACGTTTCGGGGAGCTCACGCCAAGGCGGCCGAGGTGAACGACGTGAAGCCAGTGCTGCCATGCAGCGGCGACTGCAATCGCGCCCCTGTTACCAACCGTCACCGCCACCTCACCCACGCTCAGTCGATGACAACCTCACTAACGGACGATCCGCGAATCACGCTGGAAGGTCAAGTCGCCAGGCCGAGGGATCAACGGTTTGCTACTGCGCTGTGACGGATCGTGTCGATCGGCTGTTAGTTCCGACACTTGACCTGCAGCGACGGGCAGCACCATCCAAATTCGGCGCCATGCGAACGAGCTATCTCATAGCCTTCGTCGAATGACCCATGCGTCTATTACGTGCCCTGCGGAGCCCCGGACGCACCTTTAGCTGGGGATGGAGCTGGTACACGGGGCGGCAGCGCCGAAGCCACCATCATGAGCGCGTTCTCCAGCGACTCATGTTCCCAGATCCGGACAACGCGCCAGCCGGCCCCGGTGAGTGAACCGTTTACTCGTCGGTCGCGGTCGACGTTGCGCGCAAGCTTCGGCGACCAGTACCACTCATTGGTGGAAGGTGCGCGTCCGTGCACAGGGCATGCATGCCAGAAGCAGCCATCGACAAAGACCGCCAATTTGTGTGCCGTGAAGACGATGTCGGGTCGGACGCGGTTGCCGTCAGGCAGGCGCAGTAGCAGGTCTTTGCGGTACCGATAGCCGAGCCGGTGCAACGCGCTGCGCAACACTACTTCCGGTTTAGTGTTCGCTCTTCGGTTGGCCTGCATGTTCCGTGAACGGCCCTCGTTCAGTGGCGCCGGGTATAGGCCGGCCGCGTGAGCTCGGCTGCGCCGCTCGGCGGCGGCGTCGGTATTCCCCACGGACTCTCCCGGGTGGCACTCGCAGGCCGACGGCTTAGATCGCAAGATACACCGAGCGGCGCGCCGGCTACGGACGGGCCTTGACCCCTGATCTTGGACACGGGGGTTATGCGGCGGCGGCCAGCGTAGCCGGTGCTGGTTGGAGGTTGCGCTCGTAGGTGATCGGGGCTTGGTGGCCGAGGCGGGAGTGGCGTCGGACGGTGTTGTAGCGGTGCAGCCACCGGAACGAAGCGTGCCATGTTCCAAGGTTGAAGTGGCGGGACGCTCGCTCGCGTACCGCGAGTGTCAGCAACGCCTTAACACACACAGCTACAGCAGTAGCGGTAGTGGGCTTGACCCGATTCGACGGACAGGGTCGATGTGTTGATCCTCAAGCTACCCTGAGGGCGGTCAACGGCCGGACGCTGGTGCTGTTCTCGAAG